>JAKMFD010000020.1 GCA_022425625.1 Crocinitomicaceae bacterium
ATACTATGGTACCTGATCCATCACATATCGTAACATATGATTTCTCATGGGAATTGGTTTCCAAATTAATTTCCTCGAATGCCGGACTGGGATAGATTTTAAAACCCAAACTTTGTTCTGTAATACCCATATTGCTCTGCTGTAAAATAACATACCCATTTTCACCCACACCAATAGCCGTGGAGCCATAAGCTGCAAGAGCATTGATTTTTTGGTCTACGGATTCGTAGCTCCAAGCGCCACCTATCGCACTATGCATAAAGTGTTGTGAAACGTCTGAAGAGGCACTTCCGAACAAAATGCCCGCATCGTTCTGCGCGAATGTATGCCAAGAAGCATACATAATCATATCTCCAACTTGTGGAATGAACTCCGACCAAGTCGCACCAGAATCTGTGGATTCAAAAAACAAATAATGTACTGGTCCGTTATTACGCATTCCTGCGTAAATTACTGAGTCATTAATAATAAGCACATCCGTTAGGAAATCATCAGCGGAAAATATAGGAGATGGGACAGAAGACCAGCTTTGACCGCCATCGATAGTTCTTAACAATTCACTGGTACTCGTGGATGCAATACCGAGATTACCTTGCAGTTTCATGTCCCTCACGTATTCTCCACTATTGAAAAATTCACTTGATACTTGTTTTAGAGACCAGTCTCCATTATTGAACTCTGCAATTTCAGGACCAGAAAAACAAGCTCGACCTCCCACAAAATAATGGTTTTCATCTATGACTTCCAAGGTGTTTTTATAACAAAATGACCCTATAGTCTCCTCAGGATATATTTCAGACCAATTTAACCCTCCATCAATTGTCTTGTATAATTGATAGCCTGTGTCATGACCTACGGTTGCAAATCCAACTTCATCAGATACAAATTCTAAATCAAAAAAATTCAAAGTAAGAAACGCCGAAGAATCTATTCCTGAATAATCAATAGAAAACCAAGATAATCCACCATCAATGGTTTTGAGTAAAACGAGATTGTCTCCACCGATATAACCAACTCCTGTTGTGCCTTCTGGAAATTCTATGTCATTAAGGTTCTCACTCGTAGGAACCGAGATTTGGTTCCAATTTTGTGTATATCCCACACCTAATATTATTGTATAAATAAATGTAATTAATGTTCTATTCATAATCACAATTTACTTTTTCATTTGAAATAAAACAATAAACCGGTGAATATTAAGAAGGGCGTATTGCTTAAAAAGCAAAGAATTGTTTTTAATTTCACGTATGACGATGAAAAACTTCAGAAGAAGGACACACGAGATTATTTTTGAGGCGGATACGTTTTTAGGTAAGCTATTCGATTTAGTATTACTCGTGTTAATCGTTTTAAGTGTTGGCGCTGTGATGTTAGAAAGTGTGGAATATTATCACAACAGATACCACCATTTTTTAGTGCCTTTTGAGTGGACTATTACTGCTTTTTTTACCATTGAATACTTGCTCCGGATTATAAGTGTTAAACAGCCCTTGAAATACATTTTTAGCTTTTATGGCTTAATTGATTTGGTATCTCTTTTACCTTCCTATTTTGGGCTATTCTTATCCTCTGAAAGTATTGGGTCAATAAAAACAGTTCGGACCATTCGTTTGCTTCGGATTTTTAGAATCCTGAAATTGATTCGCTATGTAAAAGAGGCGAATAATTTAAGAAGAGCCTTGAAAGCAAGTAGACAACGAATTGTTGTATTTCTTTTAGCAGTACTCGCTATTGCAACGATAATGGGTACCATTATTTATCTCATTGAAGATCCAAAAGATGGTTTTACAAGTATTCCTAGAAGTATTTATTGGGCGATTGTTACCCTCACGACTGTTGGTTATGGCGATATCTCACCACAAACCGGGTTGGGCCAATTTTTCGCATCGATTATTATGATTTTGGGTTATGCAATTATTGCTGTTCCTACGGGTATGATTTCCGTGGAATTGGCCTTGTCTGAAAAAATGAATACCCAAAGCTGCCCGAGCTGCTCCCTAGAAGGTCATGATAACAATGCAAAACACTGCAAGCACTGCGGGACAGAATTAAACCCTGAGACATAATAAATAACTATCTTCAAATAATAAGAACTTTAGTTTTTCTTTTGCGTATTACATAAAGCCATTCACAAACGAAATAATGAAACTGTTCTATTTTATCTATTTTACTTTAAATGTTTTTTTTCTTTTCGGACAAATTCCAAATGGATACTATGACGATGCTCAAGGGCTTACAGGTGATATTTTAAAAACAGAACTAAACAATATTATTAAAGACCATATTGAATTTCCATATACGAGTGGCGGAACAGATGTTTGGGATATATTAAAAGAAACAGATAAAGATCCCAATAATGCGAACAATGTTATCTTATTGTATACAGGCTGGTCTAAAAACGGAGAAGAGGAATACAATGGAGGCGCGGGATGGAATCGAGAACATGTCTGGGCAAAATCTCATGGCGACTTCGGAAATACGCTAGGTGTAGGCACTGATGTTCACGCCATAAGACCCTGTGATATCTCCGTAAATTCCGCAAGAAGTAACAGATGGTTTGCAGAATGTAGCACAGCATACATTGATGGTGATGGCCCGACGGGTTGCTTCACAAGTTCAACAGAATGGGTTTGGAAACCCAATGATGACGTAAAAGGGGATGTTGCACGTATGATTTTTTATATGGCAACGAGGTATGAAGGAGAAGGATTGGAACCTGACCTACAAATCATCGATTACCTTCCCGCTGACAATAACACGTCCGATCCCGTTCATGCGAAACTATCTGACTTATTAGTTTGGCATATACAGGATCCTGTTGACGATTGGGAAAGAAATAGAAATGATATTATTTATTATGACTACCAAAACAATCGTAATCCCTTCATTGATCAACCTGAATTTGCAGAACTTATATGGGGAGATTTATCTGGAAGTAACTCTCTACTTTCGACTCCAAAAAAACTACTTAAAATCATCGACTACACTGGTAAAACACGTAAAGCTGTATCAAATACACCTTTAATTTATATCTACAGTGATGGCTCAACAGAAAAAAAATACTTCATGAAGGAGTGATCCACAATTGGTATAGCGTTTTACATATCCACAATCATGTGTCTTTTTTTAATGACTTCAATCTCAAAAAACTACCTTTGAATGACTTAATAATAAATACATGTCCTTCAAATCACTTGGTCTACCGTCAACCTTAGTTGAAATTCTAGAGAAACAGGAGTATAAAGCTCCTTATCCTATTCAGAAAGTAGCTGTTCCAGTTATCCTGAAAGGTAGAGATGTACTGGGCATTGCCCCAACGGGATCAGGTAAAACAGCCAGCTATGTGTTACCTGTTCTCAGCAGATTACAACAAAGCAAAGAAGCTAAAAATAGACAAGTAGATGTGCTCGTATTGGTTCCTACAAGAGAATTAGCAGAACAGGTTAAAGAGGTGTTTGTTTTATTTGAAAAAGGCCTAGAACATTCGGTACCAATAATGGCCGTATACGGAGGTGTATCGATCAACCCACAAATGAAGGCACTTTTTGGCATCTCGGTATTGGTGGCAACACCGGGACGTCTTTTAGATTTGGTCGCTTCTAATGCTGTTCAATTTAACAAGCTTGAAACCCTAATTCTTGATGAAGCAGACAAGCTACTAAATTTAGGTTTTAAAGAAGAAATGAATAAAATCTTCGCATTATTGCCAAAAAAACGTCAAAATTTGCTTTTTTCGGCTACTTTAAATGAAAAAGTTGAAGAAATTCATCAATTCTTACTTCACAATCCAGAGGTCATTAATGTGGCTCCCAAAGAAAAGAATCTGGAGAACATAAGACAATTAGCATATACCATAGCAGAAG
>JAKMFD010000055.1 GCA_022425625.1 Crocinitomicaceae bacterium
ATTACTAAAGGCGATGCTTTTCGATAACGCTCTATCAATTTTGTTGAATAATGTTTTTGTTTTTAGACGTAAACCATTCAATGAAAGGTTCTTTTTTTGGTTTTTCGTATGACTTGTAGTATTTAGAGCTTCCGATACGTTATCCTGAAGAAGCAGTTCCGTAAGTTGAAGCGGCATCCGTTGCAATGCTAAATCCATCATTTTGGATTTTAATTGTAAAACACTTGTCGCATTAAAATCGTTGATTATAGGATCTTTATTAATGGTGCTAGAAAGGACTTTTGTTTTATTGTTGTTTAATATATCAGACGCTCCTGATGTGGAAGTTTTTATCGGGGTTTCTAACTTCGGGGATGCGCTATTTGAAAAGAGTTTAGTAGATACTTTATTATTTTTAACATGCTGTAAATTAGATGCTTGTTTTGTTTTATTTAAACCATTATTGTATATTCTTAAATCATTTGATTTAGAGATCAATAAAATAATTAAAACTCCTATAAAGCTCGTGGCATAATAAGAAAACCGTGATGTTCTTTTCTTCTTTAATTCAAGGGTATCTACAAAATCTGTTGAAATTGACACTTTTGACATATTCCACATGTCAAGATCAATTTCAAGTTCGGGATGGTTTAAGATGTATTGTTCAAGCAATTCCTTTTGATACACACTGAGGTTGCCTTCAGTATAATCAAAAAGCCATAAGTCTATATTCTCAAAATTCGGCGAGGTCATACTGGTTTGTTCAATCCGATTAACTGTTTTTTAATTTTCATCCTTGCACGGAAGAGATATACCTTAACTTGAGATGCAGACAAATCTAAAATAAGTCCTATTTCTTTGTAGGTATAACCTTCAATATCTCTCAATAGAATAATACTTTTTTGAGTTGGAGGTAAAATACTTACCATACGGTCCACGACTTGCATTGATTCGAAAGAAGAATCAAATGGCGAGGTGGTTTTAGGTAATTCTTGGTTTGACATATAGCTCGTACGAGATTTTTTAGCAATGAAGTTAACCATTGCGTTGTGCGTACATCTATAAAGCCAAGGTTTTACAGTTTCCAATTCAATTGTTTTTCTATTCAGCCACATCTTTTCAAAAACATCTTGAATAATGTCCTTTGCGTCTTCTTGATTTCTCAAAAAATGAAAGGCATATCGATAAAGCTGAGCACTAAGCTCATCAATAACGAAATTATATTCATGCTTTTTCAAATAAGTGCATTTACAGTTAATACAAATTGAAACAACGAAAAGTTACAGGATGTAACTCTCTTAACAAATATAATGAAACTTATTTAGCTTCTAAAACCCGAAATTATCGAATCCTTCTTTAGATAGTTTCTTATAATTTTCCTCGTTAAACTCGAAAAGTTGTGATGGTTTGTGCGGAACACCTACCTGTTTTTCATCTAGATTGGTTAGGATGTTTAGGTTCAAAATTTTCCTTCTAAAATTTCTTTTATCTAACTCTTTATCCAAAATACACTCATATAATTTGTGTAATTGACTTAATGTGAATTTTTCAGGTAAGAGGTTAAAACCAATTGGTTGGATTTTGATTTTTCTCCTAAGTTGTTTTAAGCCAGCTTGAAGAATTTCATAATGGTCAAAAGCTAAATCAAATACTTCTTTAACTGGAGCCCACCCTGCACTTTTAGCAAATGAGCTTGCCTTTGGATTAAAATTCGGCATACGCACCAAAGAATAATAGGCAACGGTTATTACTCGGGCTTCAGGTTGCGCCCGGATTGCCTCAAGCCATTCTCTATCAGACTCTTTTTTTCCGATTCTGTTTGGGTCTCCAAAAGCACCGATTTGCTCTAAATATATATTTTCAATACTTGTCAATTCTTTAAGGACTCTTGTTGCGGCTTCATCTAGATTTTCCGTATCAAAAATAAGGTCTCCGGGTACAGCCATTCTCGCCTGGCTGAAAGCTTCGTTGCTACCGCTGTCAATAAGAAGGACGTAGAGTTGATCTAAATCAAAGCCAAAAATCACACAGTCTACGGAAACGTTCGGATTGAGCTCTTGTTTATTCTTTTTTGATTGTAAATTCACGACTTAATATTAATTGTATTATATTTGATAGTGTTCAAAAGACACATAGCTATAAAAAACAACATTAACATATGATTTTTATCATTGAAAGTGGTTCAACTAAAAGCGACTGGGTCTTGGTTGACGACAAATCTAAACAAACTTTTTACAAAACCATTGGCTTTAATCCTTATTTTCATTCTTCTGAGGTAGTATCCACGGAGATTCGAAAAAATAAGTCAATCATGTCTCATGTCTCGGATGTTACGAAAATATTTTTTTACGGTGCAGGATGTTCAAGTGAAAAATTAAACGCAGAAATACATAGAGGATTGAAGATGGTTTTTCCTGATGCTGCAATCGTGGTTGATCATGACCTTTTAGCTTGTGCTTATGCTACTTATGACGGTGAGCCAGGTATTTCGTGTATTATAGGTACTGGTTCAAATTCTTGTTTATTTGATGGTGCAGAATTATCAGAAGAAGTCCCTGCGCTTGGTTATGTTTTAGGCGACGAGGGGAGTGGTAGTTATTTTGGGAAGTTCTTACTTTCGAGTTTTTTATATCATAAATTACCGAAAGACATTTTAGAAGATTTTGAAGAATCTTATCAAATGACTCATGCTGAAATAGTTAAAAACGTATACAAGAGTGACAGTGCGAACGTCTTTATCGCTTCATTCATGCCATTTATTGTCAAACATAAAAATCATGAATTTTTTAAACAGCGTTTGATTGATGGGCTTAAGAAATTTATGGAAGTTCATGTATGTTGTTATGAAGATTATTTAAATACTCCGGTTCATTTTGTAGGATCTTTATCGGCGCTTCTTGAAAATCATTTGAGATTAGCAGCAAATGACCTCGGGATTGAGATTAAGTCAATTATTGCCAAACCAGTAGACAACCTTGTGAATTATCATTTGAAATATATCCTTAAAAATCAGTTGGCTTAAGGTTTTTTCAATCCTGAACATTCAATAAATACTTCATACCCCATTCTAGGTTCAATAGACTCGTTGCAGGATTTAATTTGCACAGTATTGAAGTACTTTTCAAATATGGTATGGTACTCTGCTTCACTTCCACCATAAGGTGGGCCTCCTTCGAATGACCTATTAAATAATACGCCTTTTAGTGTTCCTTTTTCATTTATTAATTCAGAACATTTACGAGCGTAGCTATTTCTTTGTTTGGGATGGATAGCACAGAAAAATGTTTGTTCGATGATCACATCATAATTGGCCTGGTGATCAAAAAAATCTCCATATATAATTTGGTTTTCAGGAAACTCTTTATTGTGTTTTTTAAAGTTTAAAAGAGGTTCAATAGCGATATCAATAATGTGTACATTTTGAAATCCTTTATTAAAAAGAAAAGCTGCTTCATATGCGTTTCCGCATCCTGGGATTAAAATCTTGTCCTCTTTGTTTAGAGTTTGAAAAATAGTAATAAGTGGTTTTGATACCTCTCCAAGATCCCAGCCTATTTGATTTCTTTGATACCGTTTACTCCAATATGAATCTTTCATTATTATTAAATAATTTCTAGGCTCTTTTCAATGGCGTCATATATTTGCTGTAACTCATTTTTATTGATCGTAAATGGAGCTAATATATAAACAGTGTTACCGAGGGGTCTGAGGTAGACACCGCAAGACATGAAAAAATCAAATAATTTGTATCGCAAATCACCATAACGGTCTGATTTTATGTTGTAATCTAGAGCATAAATTATGCCTTGTTGTCTTGTGGATTTTACTTTTGAATGATTTTTAATTTTGTCATTAAAGTTTTCATGTGACTTTTGAATCATTTTAATGTTTTTCTGTATCGATTCTGATTGAAGCAACTCAAGGCTAGCAAGTGCTGCTGTACATGAAGTAGGATTGGCAGAATAGGTGTGGCCATGAAAAAAACCATGCTCCATTTTAGCGCTAAGAAAAGCATCATAAATAGCATTATTGCAACTTGTAATCGCCATAGGGACAAGTCCTCCAGTTAGTGATTTTGAAAGACATATTATATCTGGTAAAGTTTCCATAAATTCAGAAGCGAAATTTTTACCTGTTTTTCCAAATCCAGTCATTACTTCATCTGCAATAGTTATTATATTCAAGGCCTTGACCGTTTTGAGAATCTCATCTAAGGCTTTTGCTGAATGCATTTTCATTGCAGCTGCACCTTGCACAAGTGGTTCGTATACAAACGCTGCAACATCATCCTTTTTTGCCAGTTGTTGAATGAATTCTATACTTTTCAAGTAATTTTTTTTGTCGGGTGCGGGTATCCTAACGACTTCAAGGAAATAATCTGAAAACGGCCCATTATAAATAGATAAATCAGAAACGGACATGGCGCCAAAAGTATCTCCATGAAAGCCATCCTCTAAAGCTATTATTTTATGTTTTTTGACCCCTTTATTATGATGGAATTGGAGCGCCATTTTTATTGCGATATCAATGGAGGTCGAACCATTGTCCGAAAAGAATAATTTGTTTTGATTGTTAGGTAGTATTTCAATGAGGCTTTTCGCTAAGTTAATTGCGGGCTCATGTGTGAATCCCGTAAAAACGACATGATCCAATTCGGACATTTGAGATGCAACCTTTTTAGTTATTGATGGATTGCAGTGACCATACATACAAGTATACCAAGATGCGATTCCATCAATGTATTTATTATTATGTTCATCGTAGAGTATAACTCCTTTAGCTTTTTTTATTAAAAGATTTTCAGGATATAGCTGGTGCTGTGTAAGCGGGTGCCAAATAAATTTTTTATCCTCTTCAAGACTCATGCGGGCTGACTATTTAATCTAACGTGGCAACAAAGTTAAGTATAGTATCCTTATCCAGTTTATCAAAAATTGGAATTCGGAAAAGCAGCGGAAGCTGGGTCTGTTTTGAAATGATATCCCAGGTATGAGGAAGTTCTTCTCCTACGAAAACCAATCCAGCGATATTCACGCCTTCTCTCCTCAGGTGTGCTACGGTTAAAAGAGTATGGTTTATATTTCCGAGGTATTCTTTGACGACAACAACAACTTGAGCGTTTAGTTTTATAATTAAATCGCAGATTGTTTCATTCTCATAATTTAATGGAACCAGCAGGCCTCCTGCGCCTTCAACGATTAATGGGTTTTTAGATATCGGAAGATTAATTTCAGCTACCTCAATATTTCTCCCCTCTAATTTTGCCGCTGCATGAGGAGATAATGGTGCGGTAAATCTAAAAGCTTCTTTATAAATTTCGAATGATTCATGACTCACTAGGTTTTTTAATGTTTTTGAATCTCCTCCATTAGGGTCACCAGACTGAATGGGTTTCCAATAGTTACCCTTCTTCCACTCGCACATGATAGCAGATACTATGGTTTTACCAACATCTGTTCCTATGCCAGTTATAAATATTGGGGCACTTAGGTCTAGACCATTCTTTTTTTTCATAAACCAATTAATTCGTGCTATACGTATACATAATAGGAGCTTCAATTTTAGCGAATTGAAGTTTGATAGTACTTCCTAACTCTTTTTTGTAGGCCAATTCACTTAAATCAATTCTTAATTCTTGCTCAATATATTCACGACAACTATCCCCATTACTAATATGAACCAATTCAACGCTTCTAATCGGCGGAAGAGATTTCGATATCATGGGGTTGCCAATAACTTTAAATTCATGCTTAGAACAACCTCCAGAATATCCAATTTTCATTGATAAAATATTACCATCTAATTTTGATTTTATGATTTGCACACCGTTATTTTGGCTAAATTCATTTCTTCCAATTTCTGCCTTTATTTCCATAACCTCATGTGTTCTTTCTATAATCTCACCTTCTGCTTGGTTCTGTTCAATTTTTGATTTCTCCAAAGCTTGGGGTGCATCTTTAACCGTTTTACAAGATGTGCATACAATAATTGATAGTATTAAAAGATATTTCATAATGACGTATTTAATTTTCTATATCCAAATATAATACCAAAGTATGATTAATTTTTATCTCGATGTGGAATAAATACATAGGTCATTGCTGTTCTCCAGCCTCCGATATGAAGTATTGTTTCAGCATCTCTTTCTTCAAGACTCGTTAAGGCACGTAGGTCAATTATTTTAGTGTCCTTTGTTAAATCGCAATTCTCATTATCTTCAATATCAATGATTAGTCTAGCTTCTCGATGCGCATTTCCAGAATCATCATAATAAAGCTGTGTTCCAGTGAATTTAAAATTGTCTTTTCCTGAACAGGTACTCCGGTATTCGATTTGAAGATATAATAGGTTTGCATCAATATAGGCATCAATAATTCTGAATGTTTTAGATTCTGGAAAGCTTGTTTTTATGGAAGCTTTTATATGAATTTCCTCCATGCCATTGCCAAAAAAGTAGGGGTCAATAACGGTTGTTTTTGCGCAGGAGCATAGCAAAATACTTATGGACATCAGAAAAGTAATTGTTCTGTTCATCGTTTGGTTAACGAAAGTACCTTATTTTTGCCAACAAATGAAGGCAAGAACACTTAAGAAAAACAAGGTCAACGTTGTGACTCTCGGATGCTCAAAAAATATTTTTGATTCTGAGGTGATGATGGCTCAATTGAAGGCCAATAAATTTGATGTATCACATGAGGCTCAGGAGGATGATTCTGAAATTGTGATTATCAACACATGTGGTTTTATAGATAATGCCAAACAAGAGTCAATTGATACTATTTTGAGATATGCAGATGCTAAAAAGGAAGGTGCTGTAGATCGCGTATATGTTACCGGATGTTTATCTGAGCGATACAAAAATGATTTGCAGCAGGAGATTCCCGAAGTGGATGGTTATTTCGGTACCCGGGAGCTTCCTCGTTTATTAAAGACTTTGAAGGCAGATTACAAACATGAACTTGTTGGTGAGCGTTTACTGACTACGCCAAATCATTTTGCTTATTTTAAGATTGCAGAGGGTTGTGATCGTCCTTGTTCATTTTGCGCCATCCCCCTCATGAGAGGAAAACATTTGTCCACACCTATTGATGAATTAGTAAAACAAGCGAAAAAACTTGCATCAGGTGGTGTTAAGGAGCTTATGTTGATTGCACAAGATCTGACATATTATGGCTTGGATTTATATAAAAAAAGAGCGCTAGCGGATTTGCTTTTGCGATTGGTTGAAGTAGAAGGGATAGAATGGATCAGGTTGCATTATGCCTTTCCTTCTGGCTTTCCTATGGATGTTCTTGAGGTAATGAGAGACAATCCCAAAATATGTAACTACCTTGATATGCCTTTGCAGCATGGTTCAACAAAGATTCTTAAAGCCATGAGGCGAGGAATTACAAGAGAGAAAACAGAGGAGCTTATTTCTAAGATCAGAGCTACGGTTCCGGGAATTGCAATACGAACTACTCTCATCGCAGGTTACCCTGGAGAAACTGATGCGGATTTTGATGAAATGTATGATTGGGTTCAGCGTTCTAGATTTGATCGATTAGGGATTTTCACTTATTCTCATGAAGAAAATACACATGCCTTTAATTTCGATGATGATGTTCCTGATATTCTTAAAAAAGAACGTGCAGATTCGATTATGGATCTACAGTCTGGAATCAGCCATGAATTGAATCAAAAAAGAGTAGGACAAGAGCTAAAAGTTTTGTTTGATAGGACAGAAGGTGGATATTTTATCGGAAGAACAGAATACGATTCACCTGAAGTAGATAATGAAGTGTTGGTTTCAACCAAAGATGAATACATTAGGTTAGGTGATTTTACTAGAGTAATTATTGAAAAAGCAGACCACTACGATCTTTACGGAAGCGCTCTACCAATGAAACATTAAGGTTCGTTTTCCGCATGAATTCCTCACCAAAAAACCGAGTGAAACATTAAGCTCTAAGCATAATTGGATATCAAATGCTTGAAAAGGTTTATTTGCTAGGTTCTCGTAATTATGATAAGGGAATTGGTTATCTATTGCTTGTTTACTTCTAAGATCACCAAGGTCATAAAGAATTCTTAAACCAGATACGAGTGTCACCCTTTCATTACCTAAAATATAAGCTCCAAAGCCAATTGCAGCTCGCATTGTTTTTGCTTTAAAAAAAACATTATCGTTTAAGGAGATGTTCGAAGCATCCTGGAAATATTGTGTTTGTATAAAACCGAATTCAGGACCAATCTCTATGTAAGATCCTTCTTTGGTATGTCTGTACATAGGTAAAATCCTAATTGAGTTGTAACCAAATGAGAGTAGGTGATCTCCAGATATATTTGGTAGGTTTTTTTGAATAAGTTGAAAGTTCCGAATAGAGATTCCAAAGTCTAAAACAATAGATTCTGTTTCATTAATGTTAGCTCCAATTTTAAGGAATGCATTTGATGCTATTTTTGGTGAGATGTCTATTTTGGAATCTTCATAGATGTCTAAATTACTGATAATCCCTGCTCCGAATGACCCACCAGCAGCAACATCAAACCAAAACTGTCCATAGGATGGATTTGTGAAGAAAACCGAAGTAGTCAGAATGAAAAAAAAGATTATACCTTTAAACATTAACTCAATGTACAAAGAATAGATTCTTTACGCGTCAAAAACTCCATCTTCGAAAAATAATTTGTTTTAAATTTATTACCTTCGCCAAAAGTTCTAAGGATGAAAGTTTATCTCGATAATGCAGCGACAACCTCTGTCGCACCTGAGGTTTTTGAAGCTATGGTTCCGATATTGAAGAATGATTTTGGTAATCCTTCAAGTACTCATTTTTTTGGTAGAGGATCAAAGGCCATCATTGAGAAATCTCGTCGAAATATAGCACATTATCTGAATTGTAAACCAGCTGAAATAATTTTTACATCAGGAGGTACGGAAGCAGATAACATGGCAATGTTTACATCTGTTTCTGAATTGGGTGTTACCCGAATTGTAACCAGTGCCATAGAACATCATGCCGTAGGACACACAGCGATGAACATTCAAGATAAATTTGATGTTGAGCTGGTCTTGGTTGATATTGACCATAAAGGGAATATTGATTTGAATCATTTAGAACGTATTTTAAGTGATTCCTCTAAAAAGACTTTAGTTACCTTAATGCATGCCAATAATGAGATAGGGACATTATTACCGATTCATGAGGTATCGAAACAGTGTAGGAAGTATGGTGCATTTTTTCATTCAGACACTGTCCAAACTATGGGACATTATGCATTTGATCTGCAGAATTTAGATATAGATTTTTTAACCTGTGCAGCACACAAATTCCATGGCCCTAAAGGTATTGGTTTTCTATATGCTAATAGTCGTATAAAGTCTTCTGCTTTTATTCATGGTGGTGCCCAAGAGCGTGGACTAAGAGGGGGTACAGAAAACATCCATGGTATTGTCGGATTGTCTAAAGCGTTCGATTTGGCGTATGATAAACTTGAGGAGCATCAGCAGCAAGTTTTTGAGTTGAAACAGTATATGATTGATGCATTAAAGAGTAGTATTCCCGATGTAAGGTTCCATGGAGAGACTTCATTGGATAAGTCTCTGTATACGGTCCTAAATGTTGATTTTCCTGAAACAGAAAAAGCTGGTATGCTATTGTTTACGCTAGATCTTAAGGGAATTGCTGCAAGTGGGGGTAGTGCTTGTTCATCAGGTTCATCTAAAGGTTCCCATGTGTTAGAAGGTATAGGTGCAAATGCTAAGCGACCAAATACACGATTTTCATTTTCAAGATATACAACTCGTGAAGAAATTGATTATGCCGTTAAAGAGGTAGTTTCAATTTTTAAAAATAAGATCGTTTAATTTTGACCACACCTTCGTCATTCAAAATATTGACATTATGCTCGTGGTATCCGAACGATACCAATCCTACGTTGGGTAATTTTGTTCAAAAACATGCAGATACTATTGCTATTAATAATCAAGCAGTTGCCCTTTCTATTTTTCCTTCGTCTGAGGAAAAAGCTATTCGATTAGTTACAAATCAGCGAAATCAATTGCAAGAAATCATTGTTTATTACCCTAAAAAGGTTCTTGGTTTTCCTCCATACAGGCGCATAGTGAATTTCCTGTCTCACAGGAAAGCCTTTCGATTAGGATATGCAAAGGTGAAAGCGCTGATTGGAAAGCCAGATATTGTGCACCTTAATATCGTTTATCCTTTGGGGATATGGGCATTATGGTTAAAGCTAAGGCATTCCATTCCATATGTAGTGACGGAAAACTCAAGTGGGTTTCATGTTGATAGTTCACATGCTTATCCAAAACCCATAATGAAGCTATGCGCTTTAATACTTAAAAATGCTTCTGTACTTATGCCTGTTAGTCAGAATCTTAAAGGTAGTTTGGAGAAATTATCAGGTAAAAAGCGATTTGAAATCATCTGTAATGTTGTTGATGAAAAACTTTTCACAGCATCTGAATCGATTGAGGAAAGACCATCGCGCTTGATTCATATTTCCACTGGGGTCGATAGTATTAAAAACTTATCTGGCATGATTAAGGTGATACATGGCCTGTCAGCAAAAGGTTATACGATACATTTGGATATTGTATCTGACGGTGACATTGAGTACGCGAAGATTTTACATGACAATTTAGGTGGTGGCGACATCATCTCTTTCCATGCAACAAAAACTACAGATCAAATAGCAAATATGATTGGTTCTAGTCATGGGTTATTAATGTTTAGTAATTATGAGAATTTTCCTTGTGTAATAGCCGAATCTATGATGTCTGGTAAGCCAATTATTTCATCAAATGTCAACGGTATTCCCGAACATGTTCTTCCTGAATTTGGTGTTCTTGTGCATCCAAGAGATGAGAACGCATTGTCTAAAAAGATTGAAGATTTTTTACGCGGAGATCTTACTTTTGATGCGAAAGCAATTCGGGCCTATGCGCTAGAGCATTTTGGTTATCAATCCGTAGGGCATAAATTCCTTAAAGTTTATGAATCCATACTTTGATAAAGATTTTACTTAAAAGTAAAATTGCGTTGAATCAAGTAGCTTATTACGACAACTATGCATGTTGAAAGTACGTTTGCGATAGATGGATAAAAGTAAAAAAGTTCGACTAATGTTTTAAGTAGAAGCCAATTCGCAGAACTTGTGATGACAGCACTTAAGCCATATCTAAAGAGCTGAATACGTCCTTTAAGCTCACTCTGTACGAATACGACATATTTCATAAGTAAGAAGCCCACACAAAACGAAATAATAAAACATGTAAAAGCACTAAGCGTGTATGCCGTAAAAACAAAATCTATTTGGCTTACATACCATAGTTTTTGTTGAAAAACGTATTGATAAAACAAAAAGAATAATACCCAGCTCAAAACAAGATTTGCCGCCCCACAGGCTGCATAATAGTAGGTCGTCCTATCAAATATTTTAGAAACAACAGGGTAGAAAATGTCCAAAAAACGTCTAATTAGCTCGCTCATTTAATAATCTAATTCAATTTCAAAACTAGTATGTCGTCGCACATTAAAGACAGTTTGGTTGTCAAAAATAAGGTATTGGCCTTTTATTCCGGTAAGAACGCCTTCAAAAAAGTCTTGTTTAAGTAAATTTAAAGATTGAATTTTTTCAGGGTACTCTTTGGAAGGGAATTGTAGCGTAAGAATAGAATCATCTTCTGTAAAATATTGCTGTAAATCTGCCGGCAGCATATCACAACACGACCATTTTTCCTCTTCGAGATCAATACTGTCATTAATAATATTTTTAAGCATGGAACGCCAATTGGTTTTGTCCGAGTAAACAGCTTTTAAAGCAACCTCTATTACTCCTGCAAGGTATCGGTTTGGAGTTATTGCTAAAACAATGGTTTGATATGCGCCTTGATCGATCCATCTTGTTGGTACCTGTGTTTCTCTTGTTACTCCGACTTTTACCTTATCCGTAGCCGCTAAGTAAACTATGTGGGGTTGGTTGTGGTTTTTTTCTTCATATTCGATGTCTCTTCCTTTTCCCAAGTGAGCCTCACAAAGCTCAGGTTTCAAAATACAAGGACTAGCCTCTGGTGCTGAAATAAAACAATTGTAGCAGAAACCTTCTCCAAAAGATTTTTTTGTTTTCTTCTCGCATTTACGACAACTAATAATACCTTGCCATTGAAGTCTTATTTTTTTATTCAATAGACCATTTATAGAAATTGAAGCCTCTGGAGTTTGAAGTATATATTCTATAGGCTCCTGCAGCTGGGTTTTCATTTTGGAGAGAGTAATTTTCATTCAGGCAGAATTTCCATTTTTTCGGCAAAGTGCATACAGTAATCTCTCAGGTCCTCACAAATTAAATGCTCACCTGTTGCTTTCTCAAAAGTATCCGCCATGGAAAGTAAGGATTGATGAAAAAACTGCTTCATCTCTTCAATAGACATGTCCTTTGTCCATAAGTCTATTTTCATTGTATTTTTTTCTTTGGGGTCCCAAAGCGAAAGAAGGAAGGCGGAAGCATGTTCATTTTTAACTTTACCGTCTTCGGCACTCCAATTGATTTTAGTAGGAAGATTATTCTCATTCAATCCAACGGAGATTTTAATTTCAGATGTTTTCATAGATTCGATTAGGGTTGATATGATTTGAGTATTGTGTTGTATTTTAAATTTGGTAGCTCATCAAGAGCAATGTTTTGATCGAGCACATAGTTTCTGACAATTTGATACCCTAAGAACTGTCCCATTCTATCAGGGCTTTCGTCAGGTAGTCCAATAGTATAGGGTCCATTGTTTAAAAGGTACGCTCTGTTTTTTTCGTTACTATCGAATAGCAGGTTTTCATCCATAAGGTATTTATAGAACTTCTTTTCATTTTTTACAGCCCAATCATATTGTTCCTTTGACCATCTTAAGACCTCATCGGGACTGATGTCTTTGTTGTCAATACGGAGGCACATTTCTGTAATTACATGAACCTTACCCCAACGAATCATTTCTGTAATGTGATAACCATTGGTTTCTTTAAAAAGATGGGTTGAGACCCATGCAGATATAACATCTCTATCCATAAACCTTTCGTTCATTCCGTTTTTAATCCATTCAGGAAAGTCTTTTGGGTTTAGTGTCTCTTTAATAATTGGATGGTTACCTCCGATATAACGTTCAAGACCTACTATGATGCTATTGAGGTAACATGAGGCGTTGAAGCTGAAATTTGAATTTGCAAATACAATTTCATCTGGTATTTCTAAATTTTCAAAAGTGCCGTTGAGTCTATTAAAAGCGCGTTGCATTCTAATTTGATGTGCTTTTAAACTTGTGTTTCTTTTTGAAAGTTCCTCCTCAATTTTTTTAACGTACCCTTGTTCGCCGAATTCTTTGAGTCCTACGCGTAATAAGGAATCATTATTCAGAGAGATTCCATAGCTATACTCTAGTAGTTCAGGAGTGATTTTAGGATAATTTTGATGAATATCATAAACACTAGGTTTGTCCTGATTCAGTTTTTTAATTGAGATATATTCAAACTTAATGCTTGTAGGAGTTTCCTTTGAATTTAATGGTGAATTTGAGGAGCTATAATAGCTCAAGTAAAAAACAATCGATCCAAAAAGTAAAGTTAGACTTAGATAAATTATCTTTTTTTTCATGTTGACCTTTGCGATATTGTTTATTTTTGTTCAAAAGTAACCAATACTCATTTATCATTACTTCCTATTATGAAAAACATTTTTAAAAGCCTTTTATTCCTTTTCTGTATACTGCCTTCTTTAAGTATAGCTCAAAGTGCAGGAGATAAAAAAATTCAAGCAGGATTAACCTTCAATGCAGGTGCGAATTGGTTGTCCCCAAGTTCAAATAAAATCGAAGCAAATGGAGGAGGTTCTCTGTTGAGTATTGGACTGAATGTCCACTCTGCAATGAAGTCTTCACAAAACTTAGCGATTGCCACTGGTCTTGAGTTTGATTTTGGTAAAAATGTTTACAGTCCAAATACCCAATATACTTTTGTTGACTATTTGCAAGATGATGTTATTTTAACGAATGAAGAAGCATCTGCCGCAAATTCATATGAAACAATGCAATTGCTTTCTAGAAATGTATCAACAACCAAATTGACGATACCCCTAATGCTTTTGTTTAGAACGAATTTCATTGGTGATTTTAGATATTTTGGAAAATTCGGTCTGAGAAATTCATTTCTATTGACCCATAGTATTTCTGATGATGGCATTCAAACAACTTTGGGTATTCCAAATGGTGAAGCAATTTCAACTATTCTAATGAGTTCTCCTGGGGAAATGTTTTTATATAATGGTAGTATAGGATTAACGGCAGGTGCTGAGTGGAACTTTGTTGGGTCGACTTGCTTAGTGCTGGAGGCAGGTTATTACTACGGAATAACCCCGTATTTTTTAGATCGTAAGGATGAGAATAAAACCATGTACAATATTGGATCGAATAAAGAGTATTATTCAGCATCTGCGCGTCAAAACCAGCTCATATTCAAGTTGTCTATTCTTTTTTAAGTAACTGAGCATTGGATAAAGTAAAAGCACACATTGTATCTTGGTTAAAGTCGTACTGCGATCATTCTGGGATGTCTGGTTTTATAGTAGGTGTTTCGGGTGGTATTGATTCAGCGGTAACTTCTATACTTTGCGCAGAGACGGAAAAAAAAGTGGTGCTTGTGAATATGCCTATTCGTCAAAATCCCAAAGAGTTTGATTTGGCGCAGGCGCATATCGATAATTTGAAAAATAGATATACCAATATTTCCAGTTACGAACTTAATTTGACTTCTGTTTTTGAATCTTTTGAAGATACGATGCCTTTTGATATTGACTCAAATGGCTTATCATTAGCAAATAGTCGTGCGAGGCTGCGAATGATGACTTTATATGCGGTTGGTCAAGCTAACGAATTATTGGTTGCGGGGACAGGTAATAAAGTTGAAGATTTTGGCATAGGATTCTATACCAAATATGGTGATGGTGGTGTTGATTTAAGTCCAATTGCCGATTTGAACAAGACAGAAGTATTTGCATTGGCTAAGTTCTTAAATGTTGTTGTTGGCATTCAAAATGCGGCGCCTACAGATGGCTTGTGGGGAGATGGTAGAAAAGATGAAGACCAAATTGGTGCGACTTATAGTGAGCTTGAGTGGGCCATGGATTTCGCAGGGAATGAGGATCTGTTGGATCAAAGGCAAAAAAAGGTTTTAGCTATTTACAGAGGATTTCATTCAGCGAACAAGCACAAAATGGAACCTATTCCAGTTTGCAAAATCCCTTCTGAGCTTAAACCATAAGTTTTAGGTATAATTATTGTTATTTTAAGAATGATGAAAATCGTTTTCTTTTTCTTCTATTTATTAGCCTTATCCTCTATGATGAAGGCTCAATCTATTGCTAAGTCTTATACGCGTCTAGAACAAAAAGATTTGTATTCTGCACATAAAGGGTTTTCAAAAAAAGTAAAGCGATTTCCCGCAGCAGCAGCTTTCGGTTTAGCATCATGTTATCTTGAACCTTCTTTTCGTGATATTGACTCCTCTCTTAAGTATTTAATGCTTGCTGAAAATAATTGGGAGGCGATGCCGTCAAAGATGAAGCTTAAGTTAAATGAGGCTGGGGTAAGTAAGGTTTCTGTTCTTGAAATGAAAGACAGCCTCGCTACTTTATTTTATGAACGCTGTAAAGATATTAATGAGGCGGACTGTTTTGATTTATTAATGATTACCCAGCCATGGAACAAACATTTTGAACAAATAAAATATTATCGAGATTCACTTTTATACATTAGAGCTGTCGAAAATAAATCTAGTGCTGATATTAAATTATTGCTTGAAGTATATCCTGATTCGCCCTTTAAATCAAAATTAGATGCGCTTCACGACCAATATGAGCTTAACGCATTTGTAAAAGAAGGCACGGAGCAGGAGTGGGTATCCTTTATTGAAGCACATCCAGAAAATCGATACTCAGAACCAATACAGGACAGTTTGTTTGCTCTTTTTGATAGAAACCTTGAATACGCTTCATTTATTGATAAATATCCAGAGAATCGAAATGTGAATTTGGCATGGCAAAATCTTTACATGCTAGAAACCAATTATTATCAGCCTAGTTTACTCCCTGAATTTGCACAAAGTCACCCTGATTTTCCTGATAAAAAAAGATTGGATGCAGATTTGACACTCGCAAAAATGAAATTGTATCCATTTAAGGATTCCCTAAATAATGATAAAGGCTACGGTTATATTAATGAAAATGGCAATTGGATAATTCAAAAAAGAAATTGGTTTCATGAACCTTCATTTTTTAAACAAGGTTATGCAGTTATGGGGTCAGATGGTTTGTATGGTGTGATTGATAAAAGAGGAGTGGTTATTGTTCCATATGAATATGAAGAAATTACGCTTTTAGAGAATGCATCGATATTGGTAGCTCAAAATGGTTTGTATGGTGTTTTAAATAGAGATGGTTCTATACGGCATGAGCTTAAGTATTCAGATGTTTTAGAGGTCAACAAAAATTTTTACGCCCTCTATTTAAGTGATACCATTGACATTTACAATAGCAATTCAAAGACACAATTAGATGTTCAATGCACAGATATGGAAGTCTTTGGAAAAGGGTTTTATAAGCTTTGGCATGGTTCTAATGTAGGTTTGTTTCAAGATAGCTCTGATATTAAATTGGTGATGTGTATTCCAACTGTTTATGATGAATTAACCCTATATTCAAAGGGGATTTGTCTTGCTGAATATAAGAACTCCTTAAAATTATTAGATTTCAAGGGAGCATTATTAAAGGATCTTACGTATACTGACGTTACTCCAGTGAAAGAAGGATTTGCTATCGCAATAACGGCAGAAGGGCAAATAAATTACTTAGATTCGAAGGGTCAAAAAATCTTTGACACCGATTTTGAATATTTTAATGGAGTATCTCACAAGGGATGTTTTAACAATGGTTTTGCCATTGTAAAAAAGAATGGCGTGTTCGGTATTATTGATACCTCCGGAATGTTTAAGGTAAAACCCCGATATGAGCAATTGATTTATTTAGGTGGTCTTTACGGTTATAAGAATGGTGCTCATTGGTCAACATTCTCGATGATATTGGATACAATTAATACGGGAGTTTATGAATCACTAGATGCCTTGGGGATGGGAATGGTTCTTTTTAAACAGGAAGGGAAGTATGGTGTAATGAATGATGATTTTAAGGTTCTTTTAACGCCCAGTCAAAGATCAATTAAAAGGTTCAAAGATTACTTTGTAGTAATACCTTGCGAAGATGATTTAAGCTATTTATACGATATTAACGGCAAACTCATAAGTCCCGTAGGATACGAAAAAATTCAGCCTGTTAACGAGGAGCATTTATTGCTCTCATTAAAAAATAAAATCAGCTATTTCCGGCTTTCGGATGGTAAATTAATACATTTTTAACATGAATTTTGGTAAGGACAAAACGGAGCATGTTCTTCTAGCGCTTTTAGCGTGTTTAGGGGTGTATTTATTTGTCTTCATGTATCTTCAGATTTCGTCCATACCTGATTATCGTCAAACAAAATCCTTGGATATTTATTCCGAGCTCGCGACGGATCAAGTTGAATTGACCTCAGATAACATTGAATCCGATTCCTATGCAGGAGGTGCTGTTAAGTCTGTTTCAAGAGATGCTAATGATAAACGTGATCTGAGTTTTGATGAATGGTCTGAGAGCACTTACTCGGGTGATCCTGAGGAAAATGCCAAAGAAATTGAAAGACAGCTTTTTGAAAGTACAGGCGAGCAAGAAAAGCGAGACGCGCTTCAAGAATCACATAATGCTAAAATAGAGGAAGCCAAAAAAAACAAGGAAGACGAGAAGAGTGAAAACAAGGTTTCTGATAATCAGTTTTCAGGAAATGTTATGGTAGAATTTGATTTGTCTGGAAGGACGGCTTACAAAAACGACAATTGGTATGTTAGAAATCCAGGATATACCTGTGGGAATAATTCTAACGGCTTGGTTGTTGTCGAAATTAAGGTAAATAGGAATGGTAATGTTTTACATGCTCAGGTCAATACACAGGCTTCAAAAGGTGCAACAGTTTGTATGCTTGAGAAAGCGGTCCTTTATGCAAAGAAGTCAAGGTTTAATTACGTGTCAGCCGCTTCACAAGCACAATTAGGTATTATAAAATATCGCTTCGTTTCTCAGTAAGATTATATTCTAATCATTAAAAATGCTTAGTTATTAATTATTTTTATCTTTATAAAAAAGTTAAACAATGATTGGTGATAATATTAAGCTTTTAAGAAAGAAGTTCTCAAAGTCTCAAGATGAATTATCGAAGGAGTTAGGTTTGAACCGTTCAACATATAGTGGTTATGAAAATGCTGTAGCTCAACCTAGTATTGACATTATCACAAACATTTGTGACTATTACAATATTTCAATAGATGTTCTGCTTCGAAATGATTTATCAAAGTATTCTGACAAACAATGGAAGGAGATTGAGCATTCTTGGAAAGCAACTGCTAAAGGTTCTAGGTTGCGTATTTTGAGTGCTCAGGTATCGGAAAATAACGAAGAGCTTATCGAAATGATTCCGGCAAAGGCAAAAGCAGGATATGCCTTAGGTTATTCAGATCCAGAATTCATTAAGGAGTTGCCTACTATTAGATTGCCATTTTTATCAAAGAATAGAAAGTACCGTACTTTTCCAATTTCGGGTGATTCAATGCCTCCAGTTTCAGATGGATCATTTGTTGTGGCTGAGTTTATAGAGGATTGGACTTCCGTAAGTTCAGGTACACCATGTATTGTGGTTACAAATAACGATGGTATCGTTTTTAAAATACTGGACAACCAGTTAGGAACTGACAAGACCTTTGTTTTATCATCTACCAATGCGTTTTATGAACCATATAATGTTGGATTAAAGGATGTTTTAGAAATATGGAGGTTTCGCTGTTACATATCTATGGAACTTCCTTCTGTGCAGCTAGATGAAGGCCAAATTGCAGATTCATTACAAGCAATCCAGAAAAGCTTATTTAGAATAGAAAACAAAAGTTAGAAATCTGTTCTTCAATTACCTTCTGATTCCCTATCTTTGCTCAAATTTTTTTTATGATTGACATTACGTTACCTGATGGTACAATAAAGCAGGTTGATAAAAATTCAACAGCAATGGATCTTGCTCTTTCTATTTCTGAGGGGCTTGCGCGTAATGTTTTAGCCGCAGAAGTAAACGGTGCTGTGGTTGATGCGACTCTTCCAATAACGGAATCTGCATCTTTAAAATTATTAACATGGAGGGATGATGAAGGAAAGTCAACCATGTGGCATTCTTCTGCTCATCTAATGGCAGAGGCAATTCAATTTTATTACCCTGAAGCGAAATTTGCAATTGGCCCTCCAATTTCTAAAGGTTTTTATTACGACATAGATTTTATGGGTGCGTCATTTTCAGAAAAGGATCTTCCAAAAATTGAGTCAAAAATGAAGGAGCTTGCCAAAGCTAAAAATGAATACCTGAGAAAAGAAATTTCTAAGGAAGATGCCGTGGCATATTTCAATACAAAAGCAGATCCATATAAATTGGAGCTTCTAGAAGGACTTGAGGATGGTGGAATTACATTTTACACGCAAGGCGCATTTACTGACTTATGTCGTGGACCTCACATTCCTCATACTGGCTTCATTAAAGCTGTTAAACTAACCGCGGTAGCTGGAGCATATTGGAGAGGGGATGAGAAAAACAAACAGCTTACCAGGATTTACGGAATTACTTTTCCAAAGCAAGGTGAACTTTCTGAACATTTGGAAATGCTTGAGGAGGCAAAGAAAAGAGACCACAGAAAACTTGGTAAAGAGTTGGGTTTGTTTACTTTTTCACAAAAGGTTGGTCAAGGACTGCCGCTATGGCTTCCAAATGGTACGGCACTTCGGGAGCGTTTAGAAAACTTCCTTAAAAGAGCACAGAAAAAGGCAGGTTATGAGCAAGTCATAACACCACATATTGGAAATAAAGAGTTGTACGTCTGTTCAGGTCACTACGATAAATATGGAGAGGATTCTTTTCAGCCGATAAGAACACCAGATCCAAACGAGGAATTCTATTTAAAACCGATGAACTGCCCTCACCATTGTGAAATTTTTAAATCAAGTCCGAGATCCTACAAGGATCTCCCCGTTCGATTCGCAGAGTTTGGAACGGTCTATCGATATGAGCAATCCGGAGAATTACATGGTCTTACTAGGGTTAGAGGCTTTACGCAAGATGATGCACATATTTTTTGTTCACAGGATCAAGTGAAACAAGAATTCAAAAATGTCATCGATATTGTATTGTATGTTCTAAAGACGCTAGACTTTAAAGATTTTAAAGCTCAGATTTCTCTACGGGATCCCGAGAATAAGGAAAAATATATTGGTTCCGATCAGAACTGGGAAAGGGCAGAGCAGGCAATAATGGAGGCGGCCTCAGAAAAAGAATTGCGTACCGTTGTCGAATATGGTGAAGCGGCCTTTTATGGACCTAAGCTTGACTTTATGGTAAAAGATGCAATTGGTCGTGAATGGCAATTGGGAACAATTCAGGTAGATTATAACCTTCCTGAAAGATTTGAACTTGAATATGTAGGCAGCGATAATTTAAAACATCGTCCAGTTATGATACATCGAGCTCCGTTTGGTTCTATGGAGAGATTTGTGGCTGTACTCATTGAGCATTGCGGTGGTGATTTTCCTTTATGGCTTTCAACGAATCAATTTGTTATTCTTCCAATATCTGAGAAATTTAATGAGTATGCTCAAAAAGTTTCAGATTTGCTAAATAATTACGATATTCGCGGTCTTATTGACGACCGAAATGAAAAGATTGGTAAGAAAATAAGGGATGCAGAATTGGCAAAAAGACCATTCATGCTTGTCATAGGTGAAAAAGAATTTGAGGCAGAGACTGTCGCTGTTCGTCAACGAGGGCAAGGGGATCAAGGTTCCATGAGCGTGAAGGAATTTGCTGAATTTGTGCAAGATTTGGTTAATAAAGAATTGGAATAAACGATTAAATATTTGAATGAGAAGAACTCCTAGACGTCCTTTTGTTAGAAGAGAAGAGGCAGCCCAACATAAAATAAACCAAAAAATAACAGCAACTGAGGTACGTTTGGTGTTAGAAGGTAGGGAGCCAATTGTGATTTCTACGCTGAAGGCGATTGAGATGGCAGCAGAGGAGGGTTTTGATTTGGTGGAGATTTCACCCAAAGCTAAGCCCCCTGTATGTAAGATCATGGACTATAAGAAGTTTCTTTACAATCAAAAAAGAAAACAAAAGGAGTTAAAAGCCAAGCAGAGTAAAGTTGTAGTTAAAGAAATTAGATTTGGTCCAAATACAGATGACCACGATTTTAATTTTAAGCTTGCTCATGCCAAAAAGTTCTTAACCGACGGAAGTAAGGTGAAAGCCTTTGTATTCTTTAGAGGTAGAACTATTGTGTTTAAAGATAGAGGTGAAATTTTACTTCTAAGATTTGCGCAAGAACTGGAGGATTATGGTGTCGTTGAACAGCTTCCTAAATTGGAAGGGAAGAAAATGATTTTAATGATCAACCCAAAAAAGAAATAAAAAACTGATATAGTGTTCATCTTTTAAAAACAGAAAAATGCCTAAAATGAAGACAAAATCCAGTGCGAAGAAGAGATTCACAATCACTGGTAGTGGTAAAATTAAGCGTAAACACGCTTTTAAAAGCCACATTTTAACGAAAAAGGCCAAAAAGCGTAAACGTAATTTGACGCATGCAGGATTGGTACATGATGCCGATCTTTCAAACATCAAATTGCAGTTGTGCATGAAATAAGGGTTCTTTATTATAAACCAAGTAACGAGTAACTAAGTCATCTGAAACAACGTTGCACTCTTTATTAAAAAAATAGAAATATGCCAAGATCAGTAAATCACGTAGCTTCAAGAGCTAAAAGAAAAAACTTGATGAAGCTATCCAAAGGTTACTTTGGAAGAAGAAAAAATGTTTGGACTGTTGCAAAAAACGCCATTGAAAAAGGCTTATTGTATGCATATACAGGACGTAAGCAAAAGAAAAGAAACTTTCGTTCGCTTTGGATTACTCGTATAAATGCGGGAGCTAGACAATATGGAATGAGTTATTCTCAATTCATGGGAGCAGTGAATAAAAGTGGAATTGAATTGAACAGAAAGGTTCTTGCAGATTTAGCAATGAATCATCCTGATGCATTCAAAGCAGTTGTTGATTCAATAAAAAAATAAGTTTAAGACTATATCAGTAAAGCCATTAGAAATCTAATGGCTTTTTTTATTAGCAATATATTTTTAGGCTAAAATTGTAATTGGAAATGTTAAAAATTGGCGTAGCAGGAGCAGGGCACTTAGGGAAGATTCATATTGGAATTTTAAAAAATCTAGATACTAAATTTAATTTAGTTGGTTTTTATGACTCAGATCCTAATTTGGCCAGTGAAGTCGAAGCTGAATTTGGAATTCGGGCGTTCAATTCTATTGAAGAGCTCATTAGCAACATCGATTGCCTTGATGTTGTAACGGCTACGTTATCGCATTTTGAAGTGGCTAAACTCGCCGCACAGTCTCGAAAACATATATTTATTGAAAAACCCTTAACTGAAACAATCGAAGAGGCTCGAAAGCTACAGAAACTTGTTTTAGAGGCAGATGTAACGGCTCAAGTTGGTCATGTTGAAAGATTTAATCCTGCATTTAAGGCGGCGCAGCAATTTATAGACCGTCCAATGTTTATCGAAACGCATCGACTGGCTCAATTTAACCCGAGAGGAACGGACGTTCCGGTCGTTTTAGACTTAATGATTCATGACTTAGATATTATCTTAAGTGTTGTTAAATCAAATGTTAAAAAGGTTTCAGCTTCCGGAGTTGCTGTAATTAGCGATTCTCATGATATTGCGAACGCTCGCGTTGAATTTGATAATGGCTGTGTGGCGAACATAACGGCATCTAGAATCTCCCTTAAAAACATGCGTAAAACAAGGTTTTTTCAAAAGGATGCCTACATCAGTGTTGATTTCCTGAATAAGGAGACTGAAGTCTTTGAAATGGAAGACGTTCATGGAACTCCTGATCCTTTTGATTTAGTTTTAGATTTGGGAGCTCAAGGTCCTAAGAAAAAAATACTCATAGATAAACCGGAAATCAAAGAAACTAATGCGATTAGAGATGAACTTGTTTCTTTTCATGATTGTATTAGAGAGAAAAAAGAAACACCAGTTACAATTGATGATGGTATAGGGGCAATGGAATTGGCCTATCGAATCCTAGATGAGATGTCGAAAGTTTACCTTAAATAAGTGCAATAAATAAAGATTTCAATCGTTGTGATTCTAGTGCGTTTTATAGTTTCAATTTTTGCTTTATTCTTCATACTAAATTCTTGTGTGAAAAATAACCCTGATCCATCTTGGCTTGAAGTTAATGATTGGGTTTTGGAATCGAATATTTCCTTATCGGGTGAAGAAGGTGAGCTGACACAAAACATATCCAACGCTAAGGTTTTAGTGAATAATGAGCTTATTGGGATTTTTGAAACCCCATTTAGAATTCCTTTAATTCTTGATGGTCCAGCTACCGTTCGTCTCGAGCCAGTTGTTATTAATAATGGAATATCAGCCACTAAAAAAGTTTATCCTTTCTTAGATTTTTATCAAGAAGAGACTGTTCTATTGCAAAACGAAACGGTGACCATTTCTCCTATTACGCGATATAAGTCTAATGTGAACTTTTGGATTGAAGATTTTGAAGATATCAATATTTCCATTGAAAACGACCCCAATACATCGGTAGCGAATCTTCAGCTATCCAACGAGAATTTGAATGATTTCAACGGAAATTATTATGGTAAAATCATTCTTAATGATACGGATTCGACATGGGTAGCCTACACGACAGATCAGCTTTCTATTCCTAAGGGTGTACCAAGTTTTCTTGAGATTGATTATTACAACATTAATGACCTATATCAGGGAATTATATCCTTATCTCCTTCTGGGCAGCAGAATAATGTAAATATTCGGATGAATGCCCAAAACCCTGAGTCAGTGACATGGAAAAAGATATATATTGAATTGAACGAACTTATTACAGCTTCTCCGAATGAATCAACCTTTCTTCAGTCATTTGTTGCAAACCTTGATGAAGAATTATCTACCCGTTTTATACATATTGATAATATAAAAGTTTTGTGGCTGCAATGAATAAGAATAGTCCGTGGTTAAGCTTGTTTCTCATCTCTGACTATGTCTCAGCATTATTTTCTTGGAGTGTCTTTTTCTTTCTAAGAAAAACATTAATCGAGAGTCAGGATTTTGAGATGGATATTAACTTTTGGTTGGGTGTAGGTTTAATTCCTCTTTTTTGGATGATACTATATTTTGTTCAAGGAACTTACATTGAAATAAGAAGGATGTTTAGATTGAAACTCCTGAATTTAACATTGAGTATTAGTGTTCTCGGATCATTAATCATTTTCTTTTCTATAATTTTAGATGATCAAGTACGTTCCTATGAAGGGTATTATTGGAATCTCTTAATATTATTTGTTGTTCATTTTTTATCAACGTTCACTCCTCGATTGTTAATTAACACCTGGCTTGTTCATACCATCCGAAAACCGAACAATGGTTTTAAAACGGTAATTATTGGTGGTACAGAAAAAGCAGTTGATATTATAGAGGAGATTAAGAAAAACAATAAAAATGTAAACTCATTTATTGGCTATATAAACATGAATGGAAGTGATCGAATGTTGGACGGAATTATACCGTATTTAGGACATTTTGATGATTTAGATTCTTTGTCAATGGAATATGAAGTGGATGAGTATATAATTGCTATTGAAAGCTCCGAGCACGATAAGCTCATGCAAATACTCTTAAAAATCGATAATGGTATCGCTCGTATCAAAACCCTTCCTGATACTTATGTTATTTTGTCTGGTAGTGTAAAGATGACTAATATATACGGAGCATTATTGCTTGATGTGATCTCAGACTCTATGCCTTTTTGGCAAAAAGTACTTAAACGAATCATGGATTTCATATTTTCTTTTATTGCCGTAGTTTTATTGATTCCATTTTATTTATTCTCAGCTATAGCGGTAAAGCTTTCTTCGCCGGGGCCTATATTTTTTCTTCAAGAGCGAATTGGCAAAAATGGTAAGGTTTTTAAGATCTTTAAATTTCGGACAATGTATGTGGATTCGGAAAAAAATGGTCCTCAATTGTCTTCTGAAAACGATCCTAGAATAACAAAAATTGGAGGGTTTATGAGGAAGACTCGGCTGGATGAATTCCCTCAGTTTTTCAATGTGCTTTTGGGGCATATGTCAATTGTTGGACCTAGACCTGAGCGTAAATTTTATATAGACCAAATTTCGAAGATTGAGCCGCAATACAATCAGTTAACAAAAGTGAGACCCGGAATAACCTCATGGGGACAGGTGAAATATGGCTATGCTGAAAATGTTGATCAGATGCTACAACGAATGAAGTTTGACTTACTTTATCTCAAAAACCGAAGCATCTCATTGGACATAAAAATAATGTTGCACACCTTACTAATTGTTATAAAAGCCGAAGGTAAATAAGTCGTTATACAAGCGCTATTTGCAAGACCTCTTCCATTTTCTCAACATAATGAAATGTTAGCCCTTTAAGGTAGCTTTCTTTTATTTCGTCCACATCTTGTTTGTTTCTCGAGCATAGAATAATCTCTTTTACACCACTTCTTTTAGCGGCTAATATTTTCTCCTTAATTCCTCCTACAGGCAACACG
The DNA here is from genome assembly GCA_022425625.1 of Crocinitomicaceae bacterium. Classification (GTDB taxonomy): domain Bacteria; phylum Bacteroidota; class Bacteroidia; order Flavobacteriales_D; family Crocinitomicaceae; genus UBA952. The sequence continues at coordinate 25,820 of JAKMFD010000055.1, forward strand.
TCACCTCTAAGTGTAATTTCACCGGTCATTGCAAGGTTTTTCTTGATTTTTCTTTTGCTAAAGATAGATGCCAATGAGGTTAGCATAGTAATACCAGCACTTGGGCCATCTTTAGGAGTAGCACCTTCCGGAACGTGAATATGTACGTTGTGTGAGTCAAATGCCTCTTGAGCTACATTTATCATAGATGAATGTGCTTTGAGATATTCAAGAGCAATAATCGCCGACTCTTTCATGACATCTCCCAAGTTACCCGTCAGTGTAAGCTTGCCTTTCCCTTTGGTTATTGAGGATTCAATGAATAAAACATCACCACCAATACTTGTCCATGCTAATCCCGTTACAACACCGAATGTGTTTGAGTCGATTGATTTGACCTTAGACCTTCCTGATCCTAAAATTTCAAACAAATCACGATCACTCAATTTAGGATCGAAAGTTTCCTCCATGGCAATCTGTCTCGTTCTATTTCGAACCAACTTGGCAATTACTTTGTCTAAACCACGCACTCCTGACTCGTTTGTGTATGATTCTACGATTTGTTTTAAGATTTTCTTTCCAAAAACAATATTGTCTTTGTTTATGCCATGTTCTTTTATTTGTTTTGGGATAAGATGTCTGCTAGCAATTTCAACTTTTTCTTCCAGCGTATAACCATTTACTTCTATGATCTCCATTCTGTCTCTTAATGGTCCTTGAATTGTAGATAATGCATTAGAAGTAGCAATGAATAAAACTTTTGAAAGGTCGAATTCTGTTTCGATATAATTGTCATAGAAAGCATTGTTCTGCTCAGGGTCTAACACTTCAAGTAGGGCAGAGGATGGGTCTCCATGATTACTTCGGCCAAGTTTATCAATTTCATCTAAAACAAAAACAGGGTTAGCAGTTTCTGCTTTCTTAAGATTCTGAATGATACGACCCGGCATCGCACCTATATAAGTTTTTCTATGACCTCTTATTTCTGACTCATCATGAAGTCCTCCTAAAGACATCCGAACATATTTACGACCCAAGGCTTCTGCTATAGACTTCCCAAGAGATGTTTTACCAACTCCAGGAGGTCCGTAAAAGCAAAGTATTGGAGATTTCATATTGCCTTTTATTTTCAATACGGCCAGATATTCCATGATTCTTTCTTTTACCTTTTCTAATCCGAAATGATCTCTTTCCAAAATTTTACGGGCTCTTTTAAGGTCAAGGTTATCTTTAGAGTATTCGTTCCATGGTAAATCAACCATAGTCTCTACATAGTTCATTTGAACAGTATATTCAGCTCCTTGTGGATTCATTCGCTGAAGCTTCTCTAGTTCTTTATGAAATAATTTATTAACCTCTTTTGTCCACTTTTTAGATTTTGCGCGTTCCTTGAATTCTCTTACATCTTGTTCTTGTGGGTTGTCTCCAAGTTCATCTTGAATCGTTCGCATTTGTTGATGCAAAAAGTATTCTCGTTGTTGTTTGTCTAAATCCTTTCT
>JAKMFD010000062.1 GCA_022425625.1 Crocinitomicaceae bacterium
TATATGAGCTGGAATGTATTCAGATTTTTGATGAAGTGCTCACTGATTTAAAACTTCCAGGTTTTGCTATAAAAATCAACAACCGTAAAATACTTTCTGGCATTGCTGAAAAAAGTGGAGCAGAGGCCTTTTTAGTTACGATAGTTACTGCAATTGATAAGCTCGATAAAATTGGCACTGACGGTGTTCTTAAAGAATTGTATGATAAAGAAGTTCCCAAAGCGGCAATTGATAAACTTGAACCGCTCTTGTCTTTTAAAGGTTCTAATGATGAAAAAGTTGAATTAATTTCTATTTTCTTGAAAGATTCGAAAATCGGAATGGACGGTGTTGAGGAGTTAAAAACCGTTTTAACTCAAGTTGAAAGGTTGGGCCTCGAAAATGGACGGTTAGAATTTGACATTACCTTAGCAAGAGGATTGAATTATTATACGGGTGCAATATTTGAGGTTTCAGCGGACCGAGTAAAAATGGGAAGTATTTGTGGAGGTGGTCGTTATGACGACCTTACGGCACAATTTGGCCTGAAGGATGTTTCAGGTATAGGAATTTCTTTTGGAGCCGATCGTATTTATGACGTTTTGAATGAACTGAATTTATTTCCTGATTCTACATCAAGTAGTATTTCCTTTCTAATATTGAATTTTGGAGGTGAAGATACGATTTCAAGCCTCGATTTAGCCAAGAGTATTAGAGCTAAGGGGCATGATTGCGAGATCTATCCGAACAATGTTAAGATTCAAAAGCAGTTTAAATATGCTGATGCAAGGAATGCAAAATTTGTAATAATGATAGGGGAAGACGAACGTGCTTCAAATTCAATTACAATAAAAGACATGCAACAAGGCACACAGCAAAAAATCCTTAGAACAAGCTTCTTGTCATCGTTGTAATTCGATGATTACCAAATCTTTGATACTGCACCTTCTTTATTACGCATGGGATCTGATTCCTCGACCTTAAATGCTTCAAAAAATTCAGGGCAGTTCATTAATGGTCCATTCACGCGATACATTCCAGGAGAATGGGGGTCATTGGCAATTCTATTTTTCATCTCCGCATCTGTATACTTGATTTTCCATAATTGAGCGTACGATATAAAAAATCGTTGAGCCGGAGTATACCCATCTCTCGAAGTATTTTGTTTAAACTCATCAGTCATTGTATAAGCATGATATGCCATTGTCAAACCTCCAAGGTCTGCGATGTTTTCACCCATAGTAAGATCAGGATTCACGCAGTTATCAGTAATTGGGCAAAATTGCGAGTATGTGGCACCCAAAGTTTCTGTTTTTTCTTCAAATAATTCCCTGTCTTCTGCTGTCCACCAGTTTCTGAAAGAACCATCAGCAGCAAACTTCGAACCCATGTCATCAAACCCATGTGTGAACTCATGGCCAATCACCATGCCAATTCTACCATAGTTAACTGCATCCTCAGCATATTCATTAAAAAATGGAGGCTGCATAATTCCTGCTGGAAATGCAATTTCATTTAGCAATGGGTGGTAGTATGCATTGACCATATGTGCAGGCATTCCCCATTCTTCTTTATCAACAGGTTTATTAATGTCGGCAAAATTGTCAGTAATAGCATATTTATTTAATGTGATTATATTTTCGAAGTACGAAGTTTTGGAGATGTTTAAGCTTGAATAATCCTCCCAAACATCCGGATAACCGAGTTTTCTGCCGATTGCATTCAGTTTAATCAAGGCCTCTTTTTTAGTAACATCACTCATCCAATCGAGTTGGTCTATTCTTCCTCTAAATACACTCAGAAGGTTGTCTACCATGGAATTAACTTTGGCCTTTGCCGCTGGACTAAAATGGACTTTAACAAAAGCTTTGCCTAATACATCAGCCAGTACTGATCCAGTAATTTCTTCAATCGCTCTATCCTGAATGTCTTTGAGCTCCTTTTTTCCGCTTAATACCTTTCCGTAAAAACCAAAGTTGAGATCAACAAGATCTTGATTTAAATAAGGAGCCGCGTCTCTCATTAAATTCCAACGTAAATAGTTTTTCCAGGTATCGAGTGTAAAGTCTGAAAAAAGAACATTCAAGTTCGAAAAAAACTGAGGCGTACCTACTATAATTGAATCTGGTTTTGTTATTTCAAGTGTTTTTATGTAGGTGTTAAAATCAAAAGGAGCCATACTTTTACAAACTTCTGAAAAACTCTTTTTATTATATGTGTTTTCGGGTATTCTCAACTCAGCGGGTGCATACATGTTTTTTGCAAGTGCTGTTTCTAATAAGACCAAGTTCTCGGCAATTGCTTCACTTTGTGAACCAGTATAATAGGAGAACATTTCTGAAATGAATTCTTGATACTTACCCAGTATTTCTTTTTTGCCAGCTTCAGTATAATATTCCTTATTCGGCAATCCTATTCCTCCTTGACTTAAATAATAAATATTAGTTTCTACATTTTTTAAATCTTGTCCTACACCAAAACCAAATAAGGATCCAAGTCCTATTTTTTTAAATGTTGCCATTAAAGAAACAAGATCCTGTGTGTTTTTTACTGCAGCAATTGCATCTAGATATATTTGCACTTCAGTAAATCCCTTTTTATTCCGTTGCGACATATTCATGTAAGAGCTATAAAAATCACCAAGAAGTTGTGCATCACTTCCCTTATCTGCATTCATTTTTTCAAAACCGTTTAGAATTGCTTTTAGTTTTATTTTATTGGCCTTGTCAAGTTCGTTAAAGCTACCCCAGCGTGATTCTGATGCAGGTATTTCATTGTTCTTAATCCACGTACCATTTGAAAACATAAAAAAGTCGTCTGTTGCCTTGATTTCTTTATCCATATACGATAAATCAATGGTAGATTTTTGCCCCCATGAAAAACAAAATAAGAAAGTATAAAGTATTGTAGTATTGAGCGTTCTTTTCATAATTGATTTAAAATTTATAAAGCATTTCGACATGAGGAATACCATCTTCAAGGTACTCTTTACCCGTAGACCGAAAGTCATGTCTTTCGTAATAGTTTTCTAGATGTTTTTGAGCGGATAGGCGCACATCCACATCTCCATATTGTTCTTTAATAAAAAGCATTGATTGTTTCATTATTTCATGTCCTAACCCTGTCCCTCTATAGGATTCATCTACAACAACTCTGCCAATAGATACTTCATCATAGGAAATTCCTTGAGGTAATATTCTAGTTGCTGCCACCACTTCATTGTTTTGATTGATGTAATATAGATGAAAGGCATCTTTATCCTTTCCATCTAGTTCCTGATAAGGGCAGTTTTGTTCAATGACAAATATTTTAATTCTCAGTGCCGCAATGTCGTGGAAGTGGTCGACACTTAGGTCATTAAAATGAGATATAATTTTATTAATATTCATTCTTGTAAAAGTAGCAAAAGCATTTTTGCAGAGAATTGTTTAGTTTATTTTATTAAATCTTCTTGATTGCCAAATGTTGCTATTGAATAATTTGGCTCGGATTATATACGATCCTGGCTGAAGTGTTTTAAGATTTAAAAAACCTGTTTCTAAAAGTTGATTTTCATAAACGATACTTCCACGAATATCTAGGATTTGAAATTCAATAGGATTATTAATTACTACTTCGATAAAGTCTATTGCCGGATTAGGTGCAAAGGAGAAATTAAAATCATCAAAATCAAAAATAGAGGCGTCTTCATAAACATTTATATATGAGGTATCTGAATTAACACATCCATTGCCATCGATTATTGTATATGCAATGGCGTGTGTTCCAACCCCAGCAAGTGCGGGATGAAAACTTGTTCCTATTATACCTGGTCCGGAATAGGTTCCGTTTTCTGGATTTCCTGCAGTCACATTGAATGCCGTCTGATTGACACCAATTTCAGTAACCAATTCAACATAGGAAACAGGAAGCGTAGATAATAGCTCAATATACATTGTATCAATAGCACTACAACCAGATAGGTTTAATCCAGTTACAATATATTCACCCGCACTAACTGTAAATGATTCACTTTGAATCACATCATTGTTCCAATTGTAGATATCTGCAGTGCCCTCAGCCGTTAAGGTAAACAAAGAGTTCGGACAAAGAAGCACATCATTACCTGCGTTAACAATAGGATTGGTAAAGCTCATTAAGGAATGTATGTTAGATCTAAATTTACAACCTAGCCCGCCTTGAAGCACAACTTGATAATCTCCAGGACTCGCAGTGCTAATCGAGGTGTTATTGGAACCAGTATTCCATTCAATAGCTATTGGAGTAACCTCCGATGTGAAATCAAGAGTTGCGACTTCACCTGGACAAATTCCTTCCGGTGCATTGATTGTGACATTTTCATGCCTAGCCAAAATGGTGTTGAGCGCATTGGCTTTACCAAAACCGTATCCATAGTTTGGTACAGTTCCTGTGAAATTATCAATATCAGCATTCGAGAGTAGGTCATTTTTAAAATCTGTGTAGTTTGCACTTGGACATTTTTGTAAATAAAGCGCAGCGATACCGGCAACCTGTGGTGACGCCATAGAAGTACCGCCATTTCTAATATGAAAACCTCCTTCATCAATAGAACCAGCGTATGCTGGATTGTTGAGCCATGAGAAGGGACCGGA
>JAKMFD010000089.1 GCA_022425625.1 Crocinitomicaceae bacterium
GGAAATCTAGCCATCGACCGCAAAACACCGGTAGCTGTTACAAGAATATCCACCAAACAAATTGCTGAAGAGTTAGGATCTCAGGACTTACCAATGATTTTAAATTCTACCCCTGGCGTTCATGCGACCCAGCAAGGAGGTGGTGACGGCGATGCAAGGATTACTATTCGTGGCTTTGACCAAAGAAATGTTGGTGTTATGATCGACGGAGTCCCTGTCAATGATATGGAAAACGGTGCGGTTTACTGGTCTAATTGGTTTGGATTAGATGCTATTACTGGGCAAATTCAGGTTCAACGTGGATTAGGTGCTACAAAATTAGCAATGCCTTCGGTTGGAGGAACAATGAACATTTTAACACAAGCAACTGGTGGTAAACGAATGATTCGTGTTGCCCAAGAATATGGAACAGGAGATTTTCTGAGAACGTCTCTTTCCTATAAATCGGGTACCTTAAAAAATGGATGGGGCGTTCTTTTTTCAGGATCCTACAAGCAAGGGAATGGTTGGGTCGATGGTGCGAATACACAAGGTGCGTTTTATTATCTTAAAGTTCAGAAGAAAATCAAAAATCACATTGTTTCATTGAGCGGTTTCGGTGCACCTCAGCAACATGGTCAACGCTCATATTCTCAACCCATAGAATATTGGGATGCTAATTACGCAAGAAGCTTAGGTATTGCAGATTCCTCGATTGATGCAGAACGAGATAGAGGTATTCAGTTCAATCAACATTGGGGTTATCGAGATGGCAAGACATTCAATGAACGACGCAACTATTATCATAAACCTCAAATAACCTTAAAAGATTTTTGGAAAATAAATGATAAATTATCTTGGTCGAATATCGCTTATACCTCAATTGGTCGTGGCGGTGGACAACGTTATTTCAATTCTGCATCTACCATTATTAGAGATGAGAATGGTTTAGTAGATTGGGATACTATTGTATATAATAATCAATATAAAACCTTATTTGGACAAGTATATTCTACGGCAGATCCAGCATATGATGATAACTTACTAAAATCATCCCAAATTCTTTCTGCATCGGTTAACAATCATTTTTGGGTAGGTGGTCTTTCTCAATTTGATTACAAACCCAACGAGTATTGGAATTTTGCAGGAGGTTTGGACTACCGCTATTACAGAGGGGAACATTATACAGAAGTTATTGACCTACTCGGCGGGGACTACTTTATAAACGAATCTAATTTAAATGCGGGCACCACAATGAAAGTTGAAGGTGATAAAATAGCAAGAGAAGACAGGCCTTATCAGAACCATCGCGATGGTCTTGTGCAATGGGCAGGAGCATTTGGTCAAGGGGAATACTCAAAAGATAAATGGACCGCTTTTGTAAATGTTTCGACGGTAACAAATTTCTACAGAGGCATTGATTACTTTAGAAAAAAACAACTAAACATTGGAGATACACTCATTGAAATTGGACATGATGATACTGTAAGCTACAATGGACAAACTTATACACGTGATTCTGAAGGATTGGAATTCAACACCACAGAATGGGTTTCTAGAAGTGGGTTCACCTTTAAAACAGGTGCTAACTATAATATGACAGAAACATCAAATGTTTTTCTGAATCTTGGTTATTTAAATAGAACACCTCAGTACAGCAATGTTGTTGATAACAATACCAATACCTTTTTTGACAACTTAGTAAATGAAAAAATTCTTGCTGTTGAAATGGGTTACGGCTTTAGATCGAAACGATTTAGTTTGAATTCCAACGGTTACATTACGAGATGGGAGAACCGGCCACTCCCCTATGGCTTGTCTGTACCAGATCCTTTAGATCCTTCAGAATTTATAAGAGTAAATGTACCAGGTATGGACGCTATCCATATGGGTATTGAAACCGACTTTGCTATTGTTTTACATAAAAAATTGAGTCTTGAAGGTATGGTAAGTATTGGAGACTGGAGATGGGATTCTAAAGAAGATATCGTCATATATTCTGATACGATTTCATTTGATGCAACGGGAGTACATGTTGGAGATGCAGCACAATCAACTTATGCTGCAAGCTTGCGATATGCTTTTGTGAAAAATGGTTATTTGAAGTTAAAATATACCTTCTTTGATAGATACTTCAGTGATTTTAATCCAAATTCACTTTCAGGTGAAACAAGCGGAAGAGACTCTTGGCGTATTCCTTCATATGGGCTACTTAGTATACATGCAGGATATACGGTTCGTTTTGAAAATAGTCAATTGAGATTTAAAGCAAATATTTTCAATGCATTGAACACCCTATATATTTCAGACGCGAGAAACAACTATCACCTAGATGGTTCATCTGACTTTGATGCGAACTCAGCAACCGTATTTATTGGTCAAGGATTGCGTTTTAACCTTTCCATTGGCTTTCAATTTTAAACAATTATGAAAAAAATATTAACACTAATTCTTATCACATCCTGTAATCTGTTTTTGGCACAGACAATTGCTGATGCAAGAAACCAAAGTATAGGTCAAACAGTAACTATTAATGGTGTCGCAACAAATGGTGCAGAACTTGGCGCAATAAGGTACATTCAGGATGCAACAGCTGCACTACCAGCTTATGGAAACAATCTATCCAGTATACAAAGAGGAGACTCTGTATCAGTAACGGGTGTTGTTTTTGAATTCAGCGGTTTGCTTGAACTATCTCCAACCACAAGTTTCAATATTATTGGTCAAGGTACGCTTCCTGAACCATTATTGATTCCTATTACTAGTGCTAACGAAGCGCTTGAGGCACAATTGGTGCGTTTTGATAACGTTACCTTCGTTCAGAGTGGATTCTTTAGCACTGGAAGTAGTACGGTTCAAATTACAGATGGTACAAATACATTGGATGTCCGAATCAACGGTTCTACGAACATCGATGGTTCTGCCGTTCCTTCAGGACCGGTAACAGTAGTTGGTTTAGTAGGCCAATTTAATGCCAATTATCAGCTTATACCTAGAGATCTAGAAGACATTTTCCCCTATGTTGCTCCTGCCAAAGAAATCAACATTAAATTGGATGGTAACGATATTCTAAATAATGGCACCTATGTTGTGGGCAACTCGAGTGCGACAACGATAACTGTTGAGAATACTGGTTCTGAATCTCTCAACGTTACAGGTGTAAGTATTTCGGGAGCCAATGCGGCGGAATTTTCTACGGATTTAATCCCAACGACAATCGCACCGCTATCGAGTCAGCAATTCACTTTGAATTTTGCACCAAGTACCATAGGTTCCATGTTTGCTTCGCTCATCATTGATAATGATGATAGTGACGAAAACCCATACACCATAAATCTTCAAGCATTTGGTACAGATAATTTAGCGACTGAGCCTACCGTAAATGCTTCGGCATTTAATTTCACTACTATTGAAGCTTACACATTGGTAGGTGAATATAATGGAGGTCCTGACGCCGATTCGTATCTTGTGCTTTGGAAAAACGGTAGCCCAATTACAGAAGCACCAGAGGACGGACAAAGTTATTTGCGAGGGGATTACATTGGGAATGCAAAAGTCGCTTATGTTGGCAGTGGAACGAGCCTTACACCACGAGGAGTTATTGCAAATCAAAATTATTACTTCAAGGTATTTGCATACAATGGTTCAGGAGGTTTTGAAAATTATTTAACCTCAAACCCTGCTGAGGCAGAAGTTACAAGTGGTGGTGAACAAATTGG
>JAKMFD010000109.1 GCA_022425625.1 Crocinitomicaceae bacterium
ACCATAAAGTGAAGATGCGCCATTGTCGAAAACCCTGTGCTTCCCGATTTACCTATTTTATCTCCTACTTTTACTAAATCACCTACTTCGACTAAAGCTCCATTCTCTTCTAGGTGCCAATAACCTGCATATGTGCCATCACCATGATCAATGACCACATAATTCGCTTTACTGACGAATTTAATATTCCCACCACCCTCGTTATTATGTTCAACCATTTTAATGACTTTCCCAGATCTCGCGGCACAAACTGGTTTTCCTTTTCTAAGTCTAAAATCCAAAGCAAACTTGTTTTTGTGAGAATATTTACCATTGTATCCTTGCATGATAAGTACCGTTTTACCAGATTCAAATGGTAGCCTATAAATATGTTGATGTGATTCGTTAAAACTAAGCTGCTGCGCAAAAAAGCTATGACTTAACAGCATTAGAAGGAATAATTTAAAGCGCATGAAAAAGCCGTTAAAAGTTTCACTAAAATAACGAATTTCAAATGAACGATTAACGGCAATAATTATTTCTGCCCTATGGATTTAATAGGACAACATAATAGTATGTAATTCAATATTATTTGCATTTGCTGCGGAAATCACTGCACTAGATGGATTGAAGTTTTCTCCTGATTCCACATACTCATCAGTAAGAGTAATAATCATTCTTTTTCTATTCTTCCAAGTGTTAGAATGAATTGCTTTTAACATTGCATCATAATGAGACTCACTGCTCATATATTTGCGAGGCGACGTAATTAAATCTAGCGCATAATAATGGTCTTCATTTAAATCTGAAAATTGAAACCATTTAGGGTGTTTTGAAAATTTGAATACGGCACCGCCCAAACGCGAACCTATTGGCATCGCTTGAACAATTTTATCGCTTTCCTTTGAAATATCCTTCACATTATTAGACATACTCCCAGATACATCAACTAGAATTACAATGTCAGCGGAGTCATTTGCATATTGACGAATCACATCTTCAATGGCTTTAGCAGATTCCTTTTGCGAATAAATCAAGTATTGACCGCCAGTGGCATTAGCAATACGCATATACTCGATTCCTGTTCCTGAAACAGAAACTATAGGGCCTGAATTTGTGTAGTAGCCTGTACTGGGGCTCGTACCAGAAGATTGAGAGTAAAAATTCGTGACCGACGGACTTGTATTCGAGGAACTTCCTGAAGCTCCTGTTGAACCAGTGGACCCGGTTTGGGTACTCGGAGTTCTGCCGCTGTTGTTATTTGTGCTCGGCGCCGGATTTCTTGTTTGATGTCGCTGTGGTCTCGGAGCCTCGTAATACGATGGAGAAGAACTCGAAGGTCTAGACGGTGAAGTCGAAGGTCTAGAAGACGAACTTGAAGGTCTAGAAAAGGAACTTGAAGGCCTCGGAGTTTGCTTTACAGCTGGTTTCGGAGTAGACTGTTTTGTCGAAACACTTCGTGTGGAGGTACGCTTTTGTCCAAAAACGGCCATTGATATAATTAAGAAAGATAAAAGTACGGGTGTTTTCATAAGGATTAATTTTTAATTAATAAAAAAGTTCGATTGAAATTAACGTTTTCTAATCGTTAACCTAAAAGCCATAATCGTGCCAAAAATAAAAATATCATACTGATAATCTGAACTTTGCATCAAACCTACTGACTTTTACAACTCCAAAATTTGCTTTAAAAGTCGCTTAAGTTCTGAAGGGTTTTCAATATGACTCATGTGACCTGCATTGTCTATTTTAAAAATCTGATTCTTATCGAGAAGATGAAATTCAGTTCCACGATTTCCATGCAAATGATCCAGAGTGCCCTGAATCATGTAGAAATCTTTTGATGGCTTTAAAGAAGTCCATTTCTTGCGACTTGCCATTACAAGTGAAGTCCATGCAATAGCTTCAGATGGTATCTTTAGTGCGCTTGCAATCATATCTGAAATTTCATTTTTATTTGCAGAGGGATTTGAAAAGAGGGATGGTATTGCCTTTTGAATAAATAAGGATTTTGATTTTTTTACAATAGATGCTATGCGCTTCCTGTCTACAATTTTAGCTGGACTATCTTCCCCATAGTTTGAATTTAATAAAACTAGTTTTTTACAATTCCTGCGAATTCGTTTTACCTCCAACGCAACATATCCACCTAAGGAATGACCAACAATATTAAAATCATGAATATTGAGACTGTCTAAAACCTCGACAACAGCATAAGCCAATTCTTCCATTCCTTTTTCGACATTAATGAGCCCATTAAAAGATGACGCTCCATGTCCGGGAAGGTCAATACATATAAAAGAAGTACCAAGAAGTTCTAGTGATAGAGCGTCCCACATTTGCGAAGATTCTAAAAAACCATGTATCAATACACAAGATGGTTTTCCAGATCCTATTATTTTGTACGCTAACAAAAATCAAGCATTCATTAAATCCTCAATTTCATCTGCTGCAAGAGGGATTTCAGACATTAAGTTTAAAGGTGCGCCCTTTTCTTGAACAACCAGATCATCCTCTAAACGAATACCTAAATTTTCTTCAGGTATGTAAATCCCTGGTTCGCATGTAAAAGCCATACCCGATTTTATCGGCTCATTCCAAAGTCCAACGTCGTGGGTATCTAAACCAATAAAATGAGAAGTGCCATGCATGAAGTATTTTTTATAAGCAGGCCAATCAGGATTTTGGGATTTAATATCCGAAAGTGAAATTAATTTTAGCTTAACCAATTGCTCTTCCATAAGAAGACCAACTTGTTTGTGATAGTCAGCCATCATTGTTCCTGGAACCAAAAGTTTTTCGGCTTCGTTCTTAACGTGAAGCACTGCATTATATACTTCTTTTTGCCTAGCTGTGAATCTTCCACTCACAGGAATGCATCTCGTTAAATCAGATGCGTAATTTGCATATTCAGCACCGACATCAAGCAGAATAACATCTCCATCAAAACACTCTTTATTATTTTCAATATAATGTAAAACACAAGCATTCTTTCCAGAAGCAATTATCGGCGTGTAGGCAAAACCTCGCGAAGAATTCATTAAAAACTCGTGCGCCAACTCTGCTTCGATATGATGCTCCCATACGCCTGGTTTAATAAACTTTAGTAATCTATAAATTCCTGCCTTCGTTATATCGCAGGCTTTCTGCATCAAATTAATCTCAATTGGATGTTTTACAGATCTTAAACGATGTAATATTGGTGCAGATTTATGGACTTGATGTGTGGGGTAGTCTTGTTTTACATTTTTAATAAATCGATCCTCTCTTGTTTCTACCTCTGTATTCGCTCTGAGATGCTCATTCGTATTTAAATAAATTCCAGATGCTTCCGCCATCATTTGCTTGAAGACCGTTTGAAAATCCTTAAGCCAATGTACAGAGGCGATCCCTGAAACCTCCAAGGCTCTATTTTTATCTAACTTTTCTCCTTCCCAAATCGCAATTAGTTCGCTTGTCTCCTTTAGAAACAACACCTCTCGTTGATTTGGATTTTTGGCGTTTGGAAATAATACCAATATTGATTCTTCTTGATCTACACCAGATAAAAACAAAATATCTCTGTGCTGCTGAAATGGCATTGTACTGTCCGCACTTATAGGAAATATATCATTCGAATTAAAAACAGCCAATGTGCCATCTTCCATTTGAGACATAAAATTCTTTCTATTCAGTTTAAATAGTGCAGCATCAATTGTTTGATATTTCATCCTTTTATTTTCAGCTAAAATACTTAAAAAGACAGAAGGTTGAAAGTTGTAATCATGTTCAAAATAAAAATCTTTAGATCATTTACTATTCTGTAAACGGAAGCACTTATACAAATACATGAGTTCAAAAATCTATAGATACTATTTAAGGATTCCTTTCATTAAAAAACAAATGGCAAAAGGTGCACAATACTGCCCCGTCGAAATTAAAAATCATACATTATTAATAAAAATACCTATTATTTGTACAAAAAATTCTCATTTTTTTTACGTCTTAAATATCTATATTTCAATTACTTAAGGTTTTACATGTGCTTTTATCCTAAAAAAAACGTGCACAACAATGAACTTTTCTAAACAACTCTTGTTTAATCCTCATAACCAAAAACTTAACAAAATGAATAATTTAATGCTTATGGTGCCTAGAATGGCAACCGATGATTATGTTGGCTTTACATTCTTCGTAGGATGTATGGCGATGATGGCAGCCGCTGCCTTCTTCTTTTTATCTATGAATTCATTTGACCGCAAATGGAGAACTTCGATTCTTGTTTCCGGTTTGATTACCTTCATAGCTGCAGTCCACTATTACTACATGCGTGATTATTGGGCGTCTACAGGTGAATCACCTACATTTTTTAGATATGTAGATTGGATTCTTACCGTTCCATTAATGTGCGTAGAGTTTTACCTTATTTTGAAAGTGGCAGGTGCTACTCAAAAACTAATGTGGACTTTAATCGGTGCGTCTGTTGTCATGTTGGTGACTGGATACTGGGGTGAAGGTGTAGACAGAGACAACGCAGCAATGTGGGGATTAATTTCTGGTCTTGCTTATTTCTACATTGTTTACCTAATCATGTTCGGAGAAGCGAAAGCTTTGGCAACAAAAGCAGGTGGGGCAGTTTTGAGTGCGCACAATACACTTTGTAAATTCGTTTTAATCGGATGGGCAATTTACCCAATCGGATACATGGCGGGTACTGCAGGATGGTATGGCGCTGAAGGTGAAATCTTCGGAATGGAGTTAGCAATGGATGTAATTTACAACATTGGTGATGCCATCAACAAAATCGGATTCGGTTTAGTTGTATATTCCTTAGCTGTAGCTTCAACAAAAGAAGCTTAATACATATTAAGATTTTAGATTTTTTAAAGCGATCCGAAAGGGTCGCTTTTTTTATTTAAACCAAGAAGAATATTTGATATAATTTTTTGAGATTCTTTCGACCTCTCCTTTAAAAAGATCCTTAGATAAAGTCTTTACTTTTTTCGCAGGAACGCCAGCATAAATACTCCAAGATTCCACCTTAGTTCCCTCTAATAATACTGCGCCAGCAGCAACAATCGCGTTTGATTCGACATGGCAATTATCCATAACAATAGCTCCCATACCGATGAGAACATTACTTTCTATCTTACAGCCGTGAATTAGAGCATTATGACCAATAGATACATTATCTCCTATTTCAACTTTTGTCTTTTCAAAGGTACAGTGTAAAACTGCGCCATCTTGAACGTTCACTTTATTACCAATTCGAATCGAATTAACATCTGCTCTTATTACTGCATTGTACCATACAGAGCATTGGTCACCCATTTCAAGATCTCCGATAAGTGTGGCATTCTCAGCCAACCAACAATCATTACCAATTTTAGGGTAAAACCCTCTGCATTCTTTAACTAAGGCCATCCTCTTTATCACTTACAAATTCTAAATCTACTTGTCTTTTTCTAGGACTAACCTCATAGACACGAACAAATACCGTATCGCCAAAATTATACTCCTTTTTTGTTTTAGAGCCGCGAATACAAAATTTGTCCTGATCAAAATGAAATCTATCCCCAGGTATTTGATTCATTGGAACCATGCCTTCACAATAATTTTCTTTCATGCGAACATACATTCCATGTTCGGCAATCCCTGATATCGTACCTTCAAATACCTCACCAATATGCTCCTGAACGAAGAGGGTTTGAAAATATTTAATTGATTCTCTTTCTGCCTCTGAAGCCTTCCTTTCGTTTGCAGAAATATGCTTACAGATCGATTCTAATCCTTTTTCATAAGGGTTTTTTCGTTTCTCAACAGTTGATTGTAAAATGCGATGGATCACTAAATCAGCATATCTACGAATAGGGGAAGTAAAATGTGTGTAATGCTCAAAAGCTAGACCATAATGACCAATGTTTTCTGTCTCATAAACAGCCTTGGCCATAGACCTTATTGCCATAGACTGAATTAGAGAATATTCATTCTTCAAACGAATATCTCCAAGAAGCTTATTAATGTTTTTAGCAATTTGTTCGGGTTGATTCAAATCAACCTTGTAACCGAATTTATTGATGAATACCGAAAAAATATCAAGCTTTGCAGGGTCTGGTCGGTCATGTGTTCTATATAAACTCGTTACCGCTTTATCACCCTCTTGTTTTGGCTTACCTAAAAATATTGCGACTTGCTTGTTTGCCAGTAACATGAACTCTTCAACTAATTTATGTGCCTCTTTGGATGTTTTAACAACCACCTCAGCAGGAAATCCTTGATCGTTCAATCGGAACCTCATTTCTTCAGATTCAATACTTAACGCGCCATTTTTCATTCTTCTTTTTCTGAGCGTCTTTGCAATTTTATTCAAAAGGTATAATTCAGACTTATAATCACCATCAGCTCCCATTATAATCTCTTGCGCTTCTTCATATGTAAATCTTCTATCCGAATGAATGACTGTTTTCCCAAACCATTCTTTATAAATTTTACCAGATTCATCGAGCTCAAAAACGGCCGAAAAACTAAACTTATCTTCCTTTGGACGCAATGAACAAACGACATTCGAAAGTTGCTCCGGAAGCATAGGAATGACTCGATCAACTAAATAAACAGAATTTGATCTTTTTAAAGCCTCAATATCCATCGCGCTACCCTCTTGAACATAATGACTAACATCCGCTATATGCACTCCAATCTCTAAATTTCCATTTGATAATCTTTGAATTGAAATGGCATCATCAAAATCTCTAGCATCTAACGGATCAATAGTAAAAGTAAGAATATCACGAAAATCCCTTCTTCGAGCAATTTCCTCGGTGTCAAGTTCAATTTTAACATATTCAGCTTCTTCCATTACAGCATCAGGGAATACTGGCTCTATACCTTGATTATATAAAATTCCTAGCATCTCTGCATCGTTGCTACCGCTAGCTCCTAATACCGCAGTTACTTCACCATAAGGAGTCTCTCTACCTTGAGGCCAGGTTGTGATTTTGACCAAGACTTTGTCACCATTCTTTGCTGTGCTAATTTTGTTTTTAGGAATCTCAATGTCCAAGCCAAGTCTATGATTGTCAGGAATTAAAACGGCATGTTTATCTAGAATTCTAAGCGCACCCACAAATTGAACTTTATCACGCTTTAGCACTTCAACAACTACTGCTTCATCTCTAGAACGGCCTTGTTTAATTACTTTGATTTTTACCGTATCCCTTTGCAACGCTTTATTAATATTTTGCGGGGAGATGTAAAAATCTTTATCATACCCCTCACAGGAAACAAAACCAGCACCTCGTTGCGTGATATCAATTTGGCCTTCTAAATATTGTAAATTAGATTTTGCTTTAAATGTAAAATGATTAACACGGTCTATAGAACCATGTTTAAACAAGATATTTAGCTCGTCAAATACATTTTGGCGCGAATTGGGATCGCGCGCATCCACAATTTGACAAATTTCTTTGTGGGTTAATTCCCTGGCATTATGTTTTTCAAAAACACGAATGAGTAATGTTCTCAGTGATTTTCGCCCGACACCACTAGACCTTTTTTTTGATCTTTTCTTAGACATGTCACGAAATTAGACAAATTAATCGTCTAAAGAGGTCAGGAATGTTAATTAGAAATTAATGTTTAACAATTACTTTACGAACAATTGATTTTGAGCCAGGCGCATTGAAAGTCATTATATATACACCGTTTCTAAAATTTGAAATATCAAAAGAAGCAGTAGACATAACCGTCTGATTTAAAACTTCACTGCCCAATACATCTACCATTTTCATCTGTGCAGTAACAGCTCCACTTAAATTAATTTGGATAAAATCCGATGCGGGATTAGGGACAATAGAAACTTGAATAGGCTCAACTTCTTGAACTGACAGACTATAATCAAATTTAATGTCTACAGAATCAATGAAGTTAACGCCATCATTTGATACATAATAGCGATAATGTCCTAATCCTGTAGCTCCCTCTTCAGGATTTATAGTGACCTTTAGTTTACCATACTCGTTAGGGCTTACTGTGAAATTTGAAGAAACAGGAGTCGTCCATGGGTTTCCTAGCATTTGACTAGAAGAAAAACATGTCCCTCCAAAGGCATCTGTAGAATGTCCCCAACAAATTAAATCAGACCAACCTGCCGGCACATTAATTCTTAATCTTGTGATTCTCCAATCTGCATCAGATGAACCCATATTTTTGATTTCCAATGGAACATCTACAGCATTCGAATTTGACGCGGTAAATTCATAAGAACCTCCCGAAATATTTTCCTCAGAATCCTGAAGATTAATAGTCGTTTGGGCAAACAAAAACGAAGGTAAAATAAGTAGAATGGTAAAGTAGAGTTTTTTCATAAAACAAATATAGCTTATTCCACACTAAATGTCAAAATTTCAAGTTAGTCAATCTTAATGAGTCACTTGTATTAATTTACTTATTTTTGGCGTGGCATTCTTTTTGCTTTGATGTTAAAAACAACTTTATGAAAACGAAATTCACATTCCTATTTTGCCTTTTTGCAGGACTTCTATTTGCACAAGAAACAGAGCAAACTCAAAAAAAATTACCTTCAGTAGAATTAAAAGATCTTTCTGGGTCTGTTATTAATACAGCAGACATGGGTTTTGAAGGCCCCATTGTGATTAGCTTTTGGGCCACTTGGTGTTCTCCATGTAAAAAAGAACTCAATACCATTCATGATTTATACCCAGATTGGCAAGATGAAACAGGCGTTACGCTAGTTGCTGTTTCAGTTGATGATGAAAAAACAAAAAGACAAGTTGCTGTTTATTCAAATGGTAAAGCATGGGATTACGAAATCCTTCTAGATCCAAATGGAGACTTTAAAAGAGCAATGGGCGTTAATAATGTACCTCATACCTTTTTAATTGATACTGAAGGAAATATTGTATATTCACATAACAACTATGCTCCGGGTGATGAAGAAGAACTCTACGAAGAAATTCTAAAACTTGGTTCCAAATAGGACAAAATGAATCTTAACTTTTTGCTTTTAGCTCCCTTTATTCTGGGGGCTTCTTTTTTGTTTGCGCAAGGTTCCATATCGGGAAATGCAGAATCAACTTTTCAATACCTGAATGAAGATACGGTTATTGGTGCAAATCAACCCCCATCAAAAGGCCTAATCAACTCCTATATGAATGTCTTTTATACGAATGGTAATTTTAAGGCAGGCATGCGACTTGAATCTTATCTGCCTAGAATTCAAGGATATCCAAACAGGTTTGATGGAACTGGACTTGGGATGCGTTATGTTGGATATAAAAATGACTTTGTTGATGTAACCTTAGGTTCGTTTTATGAACAATTTGGAAGTGGTCTTGCTCTTCGAGCTTATGAGGATAGAGCGTTGGGTTATGATAATTTGTTGGATGGAGCTCGAGTAATTGTAAAACCTAAACCTGGGATTGTATTAAAAGGTGTTTATGGATACCAAAGACTTTCCTTTCAAAGCGGAAGAATCGTGCACGCAGATGGAATAGTCCGAGGTATAGATGGAGAGATTCATTTAAACGAGGTCATAAAAAAAATGAGTGACTCAGAGCTGGATGTCGTATTGGGTGCATCTTTTGTAAGTAAGTATCAAAAGGATGACAACTCGACGCTAATTCTTCCTGAAAATGTAGGAGCTTATGGTGGTAGGTTTCAATTGATGTATAAAAACTTTTTCCTAGATGGTGAGTATATTCAAAAAGAACAAGATCCCAGTAATGACAATAACTACATTTATAATTATGGTCATGCCAGTGTTTTTAATCTCACCTACACTAAAAAAGGGCTTGGATTACTCTTTTCTGCTAAGTCAGTGGACAATATGAGCTATCGTTCAGACCGAACCAAGGATCTTCAAGACGTATTTATAAATTATTTGCCCGCTTTAAATAAAACGCACACCTATAACCTTGTTGCTACATTATATCCATATGCAACACAACCTGTAGGTGAAGTCGCATATCAGGTAGACTTTTTATATACTTTTAAACGGAAATCTAAATTAGGAGGTAAATATGGAACTACGATTGGAGCCAACTTTTCCACAACCTATCAGCCGAAAATGGATGCAAGTTCTATAAATCCAAATGATTCTACAGGAGTTGCTTATACGAGCACACCTTTTGTGATGAACGACAGTCTTTACTGGCAGGATATTAATTTTAATATCACAAAAAAAATAAATAAAAAGTTTTCAGGAATCTTGAGCTACTACAACATTAAGATAAATAATGATGTCGCAAAAATTTCAAATGATGCCCAGGGTGTCATCAACGCACATATTGGCGTTGTTGAAATGTTATACAAGATTGCACCCAAGCACTCTATCCGTGCAGAACTACAAGGGCTATTCGTAAAGCCTCAAGCTAATGGAGAAAATGATAAAGGAGATTGGTTTACTGCTCTTGTAGAATATACCATATCCCCACATTACTTTTTTAGCTTCATGAACCAATATAATTATGGAAACACCGATGCCTCGAAAAGAGTAAATTATCCCATTGTTACCTGTGGCTATATAAAAGAATCGACCCGATTTACTGTTTCTTTCGGAAGGCAGAGAGCCGGTTTGTTTTGTGTAGGTGGTGTGTGTAGGTTCGTTCCGGCAAACAATGGTCTAACCCTTAGCTTCACTCAAAGTTTTTAATTATGCGCTATATACTTTCAATTGGTATTCTTTATTTTGTTTTATGTTCTTGCGACCACGTAGAGAATCCGTATCCTCCTACAGTGAGTATCGATCTAGACACAACATTATACCCCGGTCTTTGGTCCGATTACCAAAACAACGAATGGCCGATCTTCGATGAAAACTCAAATACGGAGAGAAATGTAATTATTGAGGACTTTACTGGGCACAAATGCGTTTTTTGTCCTGCCGCAGCTGATCTGGCACACCAGCTACATATAGAAAATCCAACCAGAGTATTTACTGCAGGAATTCATGCTGGACCAGATGGAATTGGAGATTTCCAATCCGTTTCACCACCCGATTACCCTACAGATTTCACCAATCCACAAGGCGTTGAAATCGGACAATATTTTGGTGAAAATGATGGTGGTTTTCCGGGAAACCCGAGAGGCACTGTAAATCGATTCAATAATGGAACAATTTTTCAAAGCCCTGCTCAATGGACGAGCATGACGGATGAAATAATCAGTAGCAACGATTTAAAAGTAAACATACAAGCTAAGCTCAATTATTACGAAGCTACAAAAGGGGCATTCCTTCACGTGGAGGCAGATCCTCTTTTTGAAGATGTCACTGAAAACCTAGCGATTATGGTTTATTTATTGGAAGATTCTCTTGTTGGGGATCAAAAAATGGCTGACAATTCGCACAACACATCATATGTGCATCGAGATATTCACAGAGGAAACTTGAACAATGAGACTTTCGGACGTCCGATTACAAGTGAAAACCTAATAAATGATAAATATCTTATCAATTATAGTTTTACTGTTCCAGATCAGCTGGACGGCACCTACAATCCAGCTAACATGCATTTACTAATTTGCGCGTTCAATCAAACGACTTGGGAAATCTACCAAGTCATCAAACAAAAGATACAGTAAGCAGTAATTAACTGTTTTTTAACGTTTTTAGGTCAATTCCTCTTTTTTAATAGGGTTATTATATCTTATATTTGAGGGAAGACTATAATATGGCTTTAAGACAGAATCTTATTCAGAAACTAGAGCAAAGGCTCTCTCCGCAACAAATACAATTGATGAAATTGTTGCAGGTTCCAACCATGGAACTTGATCAAAGAATCAAACAAGAGATAGAGGAAAACCCTGCGCTTGAGGAAGGAAAAGAGGAGCTTGAGGAAGACTATTCTAATGAAGAAGAGTTTGAGGAAAGAGAGTCCGATGATTTTGACATCTCAGATTATCTTCAAGATGACGTAGCCGAGTATAAAACAAGAGCAAATAATCAGTCTAAAGATTCTGACGATAAAGTCATCCCCTTTTCTGGTGGCACGACCTTCCGCGAAAGACTTAATGAACAACTACAACTTCTAAAACTTGAAGAAGGACAAGAGCTAATTGCGCATATTCTTATTGGTAATCTCGATGAGGCGGGATATTTAAATAGAGACCTGGAGGCCATTGTGGATGACCTTGCGTTCTCCATGAATGTTCATGTAAATGAACAGGAAGTTTTAGCGGTTTTACATATGATTCAAGGGCTAGACCCGGCAGGAGTTGGTGCAAGAAATCTTCAAGAATGCTTACTGCTTCAAATCAATAGAAAACAAGATGGTAATATTTCAAAATATACGGCTAAAACTATTCTAGAAAATCATTTTGAAGAGTTCACTAAAAAACACTACGAAAAGATTGCTAAAAAGCTTGAAATTGTAAACGAAGATCTTAAAGAAGCGATTGATGAAATTTTAAAATTAAATCCAAAACCTGGAGGGGCTTCAAAAGGAAGTAATAAAAACTTTCAACAGATTGTTCCAGACTTCATTATATACGAAAATGAAGGAAGACTCGAGTTAACTATAAATTCCAGAAACGCACCGGAATTGAGGGTTAGTCGCGAATATGAAACCATGCTACGCTCTTACTCCGAGGGTGCCAAAACTTCAAAAACGGATAAAGAAGCGGTTAATTTCGTAAAACAAAAGCTAGACAACGCCAAGTGGTTTATAGATGCTATCAGACAACGTCAAAATACGCTGTTAATGACCATGACTGCCATTATGAGATTTCAGGAGGCCTACTTCATCACAGGAGATGAAACTCAAATGAAACCAATGATTCTTAAAGACATTGCTGACATCGTCAACCTCGATATTTCTACTGTTTCAAGAGTTGCGAATAGTAAATTTGTACAAACACATTTCGGAGTGTTTTCTTTGAAATATTTTTTCTCAGAATCACTCTCTACCGATAGCGGCGAAGAGGTTTCTACGAGAGAAGTTAAAAAGATCCTTTCAGAAGCGGTTGACTCCGAAAATAAGAGAACGCCTTTGACAGACGAAAAACTCATGAATTTGTTAAGAGATAAAGGGTATAATATAGCAAGACGCACGGTTGCAAAATACCGTGAGCAACTCAACATACCTGTTGCAAGAATGCGTAAGGAACTATAATGCAGCTACTTTCTAAAACAGTTTCTTGGATTTTCCTGCCTCTTTTTATGCCTATATATGGATTACTATTAACCTTATATATCCCATCGCAAGAAGCGAGTATTAGTAATACCTCATTATTTGATTTGCCAGATGGACTTAAAACACAAATACTATTTCTATTTGTTGTTTTCACCTCTATTGCACCCGGAATATCGTTTATTCTAATGTATAGAAGAGGCTTGTTATCTTCCGTTGAAATGGATCAAAGGAAAGAACGCTTATTCCCATTATTCATTATGCTTTCCTATTGTATTTTATTGTTCTTTTTATTTTGGAAAAAAGCACCTGACTATGTATTACCTATTTACATCTATTCCTTACCACTTACAGGAGCAATTGTCGCGTTTATATTCATCCTATTAACCAGTCGCTTTAAAATATCCTTACATGCTGCGGGTGCAGGAATCCTAGCTGGTTACTTGTGTGCATTTGGAGGGAATCAAATCGTCTTCAATGCTTGGCTCATTTTAATTGGGTTTTTAACCTCTGGGCTCGTGCTTTCTGCTCGGCTTTATCTAAACAAACATTCACCTTTAGAGGTATATTTAGGATGGTCTATTGCTTTCTTGATCACCTATGTCTCCACGGCCTGGTTACCCTTTCTTTTCTAAGATATTTTTAAGCCATTCTAAAATCATTTTAAACACCTCTGATTTTTCAGGTTCGTTATGAATCTCATGAAATAAGTCATCCCAAATGTGGAGCTTAACATTATCCTTTGCATTTTCATAAAATTCCTTTGTTCCTTGAGGAGATGTAAGCCTATCTTTTGCTCCATGCATAATTAAAAGAGGGATGGTGATTTCAGAAGCTCTATGTATTGCGTCAATTCCAGCTTGGTGGATATTCACAAAAAATGAGGCGGTAATTTTATCATGCACAAGTGGGTCGTTTTGGTATTCTGTAATAACTTGAGGTGTACGAGAAAGCGCCTCTTGCTCAAGCGCTGTTGGTTGACTGAGGCCAGGGTATATATTTGCAGAGATCTTGGCGAGGAGTACTTTCCATTTTGGGGGCTCAAAACCAAGCCTTAAATATGGGCCCGTAGCAATTGCAGCAGAAACATCTTCATGATTTCTTAATAAAAAATTTAAAATAAGGTTGCCCCCCATACTATGTCCATAGATGATCAAAGGTATTTTTCGATAGCTATCTTTGATACAATCTATAGCGATTTTCAGGTCTTGCATCATAAGATTATAGCTAGGCATATGACCTCGCTTTCCTTCCGACCTCCCATGACCTCTAAGGTCAATAGCAACAGTGATTATATTAACGTTCTTAAAATATTCAGCGACATGAGCATATCGCATGGCATGCTCACCCATCCCATGAACCAAAAAGAGCACTGCTTTTGGTGAAATCACAGAGGACTGATACAGCTCTAGCTCTAAATTATCTTGAGTTCGTATTTTTTTAAATTGCTTCATCTTCACCTTTTAGTTCCTTCTCAATGTAACGAAATAAATTTATTTCTAGTCAATTCACAGCTATTCAAAGGTCTAGAAACAAAGAAAAAGCACTAGTAAATGTCATTTATACACTTATTTCTTTTTATATTCGTGGAACTCAAAACTATAAACTCTTGTTTAACTCACTCATACTCACGCTCTGCGGTGTGCTTTTCGCACCCCTCATATTCTGCCAGGCCATTACGGTAAATGGCTCTAGTCTAAATCAAACCTCAGGCACATGTGATGCCAATACGTATCAACTCGTCGGGACCTCAAGCGCGAACGGAAGTTGTATTGATATGAATGGTCCAGGAAATTTTCAACAAGGCGCAGTCTGGGTCTGCAACACTATAAGCTTGTACCAAAGTTTCAAGCTAAATTTCAAAGCTAATTTCGGAGCTGACCAGTTAACAGGAGATGGAATAGCGTTTGTCCTTCAAGGTGAGGGTTTAAATGTTCTTGGAGGTACAGGAGGTGGTATGGGTTATGCTCCCGGAAATCCTATTAATTGTCAAGGTGGGGGCTGCCCTATTGAACCTAGTGTCTCTGTTGAATTTGACACCTACAATGGCTCTTCATTTGGAGATAATGACATTCCCTGTAACCATAGCTCAATTCAAATAGATGGTTCTACCAATAGTGGCTCTACGATTTCTGGGCCAAGTTGTTTATTACCTTCAGGAAACTCCATAGTTGATGGAAATGATCATGAAATATGTATTACTTGGAATCCATTTGCCTTACAGTATAGAGTATACTTCGACGATGCGCTAGTCAACGCATATAATGGAGATATCAGAACCTTTTTCACCTCTCCTTCTTCAGTTTATTGGGGATTTACATCATCTTCTGGTGGTGCTACACAAATTCATTCCATTTGTGAGGTTGACATGCAAACAAGTATTCCCAGTCCGACTTGTGTTTGTTCAACACCAAATTTATTGATTACCGACCCCCCTGCTTTTTGTGGAATTGGAAATATTACAGATGCCTCAATAACAGCAGGAAGTGAATCTGGAAATTTAACTTATTGGAACAATGCTTCATGTACGAATCCAGTAACCAACCCAAATCTCTTATTTAACTCAGGGGTATTTTATATCCAACTCGAAACTACTCCAGGGTGTACCTTTTCTCAAGCTGTAAATCTCACGGTCAACAATTCTGTTACTCCAAGCTTCAATAATATCCCTTATGTGTGTGAAGGGGAGCCTATAAACCTTCCAAATACAAGTTTAAACGGCATCGAAGGTTCGTGGTCACCCGCACCCAACAATTTAAGTACAACTACCTATACATTTACACCTAATCCAGATGAGTGTGCCGGAAGCACCTCCATGACTATCGTAGTTCGTGAAGCGCCGAGCATTGAACCTATAGGTGACTTAACGCTTTGTGAAGGAGATAATACTAATTTTTCAGCTGTCATTTCGGGTCTTGGTACTAGTATCAGTTGGTCGGCAATTTCAGGATCTTTTTCAGATCCAACGAATGAAAACACAACTTATAACCCAAGTATATTAAATGGTAATGTTACTGTTACGGCAATAGTAAGCAGCTCGATCTGTACAGTTACGGCCGAGGAAAATATCGTTGTATCTATTAATCCTGCAAATACAATCCCGACATTTTCTCCAATTGCAGACATTTGTAGTGGTGATGCTTTAAGCTTACCTGTTACGAGTACGAATAGTATCTCAGGAACATGGTCACCAGCGGTGAACAATACAGCAACAACAAACTACACCTTCACACCTAACGCAGGACAGTGTGCTACCACACAAGGACTGACCGTTAATGTAAACCAAGAAGTCGGACCTATATTCACTCAAGTACTCGCGACTTGCACGGGTGACGCTATTGTTTTGCCCTCAACATCAACCAATAGTATCGTAGGATCATGGTCACCTGCAATTAATAATACTGCAACGACAACATATACTTTTACTCCTGATCCTGGTCAATGTGCAAGTGATGAAACGATGACTGTTGATGTTACTCCCGAAACAATACCAAGCTTCTCTCCAATTGCAGACATTTGTAGTGGTGATGCTTTAAGCTTACCTGGTACGAGTACGAATAGTATCTCAGGAACATGGTCACCAGCGGTGAACAATACCGCAACAACAAACTACACC
>JAKMFD010000120.1 GCA_022425625.1 Crocinitomicaceae bacterium
TGCGGTGATAGAATCGTTCAATTGAAAATACTCAAGTCTCCCTCCAAATGATAGATTTAATATATTCTTCAGTTTCGTTTCCATCTGAGAATATGCAGAGACATTCAGCATTTTATTGTTGGGTGTGCCCGAACCGATATAAATATTGGCATATGAGTTGGTGTACGTTGAAGTCAAACCTCCTATAAATTCAACATTTTGAAACTCTTTGTATTTCTTTTTGAACATATAATCTCCATAATAGGTGGTTGCATTATTGGATTGATTTGCACTCATTTCATTATCAACTCTCAATATTCTTCCTCGTAAATAATGTTTACCATTGCTTTGGGTAAAGAAATTAATAAATGGGTCTAAATTGAATATAAATTGATCTTGTAGAAAAATAGCACCGGGGTAAGCTCGGAATAGACCTGACGAATCATTTAACCATGCGAGGGGCATCGTTGTATGCATCATCATAAAGTTACCATTCAAGCCATAATTCAATCCTTTTATTTTTTTAGATCTATAGCGCAAATTAAAATTAAATCGTGCGCGTTTGGAGATTAAATCCTCCTCAGTGAAGTTTGTAATAGTATCGGGAAATACAGTAGCTACAATTGAATCCGTAATCGGTGGTCCAATATAACCGTGATCATAATTTAAATTACCTCCCACTACAAGATCTAGATTACCAAACATTTGTGAATGCAGAAAATTCGCACCCAATATTATAGGAGCTTTGGACCACCATTTTGCATTAGTTTGATTTGGTGTATTGTAAAAACCATTATATATATTGATTTTTGTTTTCGGTTTGGAGGTCGGATAGGCAGTTCTAATATTAACAGATCCGGATAAGGCAGAGCTTCCCGATAAAACGGATGCAGCACCCTTAACTACCTCTATCTGGCTGATATTCTCAACCGGAATAAAACCCCATTCGGGTCTGCCAGCATCTCCTGAAAGCATAGGCATATCATCAACAATTACAGCTACTTTCGAACCTACACCAAATGTAAAACCACTACCTCCTCTAATTTGAGGCTCACCATCAAGGATATTTAAACCTGGCGTTTGATCCAAAGCTGTTTCAATACTTCTTGTGTTTTTATTTTCAATAAGTTCTGGCTTTAGAACAATCATAGTAACCGTTTGCTCCTCAATCGGTTTATCGAATTTACCAACCTTAACATTTACTTCTTTGAATTCTTTTATATAGGAAAATAAAGTAAAATCAACCGTTCGTTTCTCGTTTGCCTCCAACACAAAAGAAATGGTATCAGACCGCATACCTGTGTATCGACAGATCAATTTACATTCACCAGGAGGAACAACAAGTTCATATGATCCATCTTCTTGGGCGATGGTTCCTTTGGAAACATCCGCACGATAAATTACGGAAGCACCGAGTAAAGCCTCACCGTTTTCACTAGAAACTATGCCATGAACCGTAGCAAACTCTTGCGCATGTGATAGACATAATAGACCTAAAAAAAGAGGTGTTAAGAAGTGCTTCATTAAACTAATATGCTATAACCTTGAAGCTCTGATTATTTCCTGAAATGAAATACATTCCACTTTCTAATCGCATGCCTGACAATCTTTCTGTGGTTCCACTTCCAATACAAATACCTGACATTGAAAAAACATTTAAAATTTCGTTAGATGCAATATGCTTAGAGAAATTTAATCCTTCCTCGGTATAGTTAGCCCAAAACTTATTTGATACCTCTGTTATTGAAGATGTATTGTATATAAGGGAAATATCATCTAATAATATCTCATCTCCAGCTGAACCACCTCCGGGTGTTTTATTGGTCGTAAATGTGACCAAAATAAACTCAGGAGTACTAGAGGCCCCATCATAAATAAAAGGTACAGACTTTCGAACCCAAGAACCATTTGTTTTCGCATAATTCAAACCAGCAGCACCAACAACATGGGGCAATGAGGCAGCATTAATTGGATCGCGCAGCTCATAAGCATCGTGAATAACTGCATGAATCCTCGCAGAATCTTGA
Organism: Crocinitomicaceae bacterium; assembly: GCA_022425625.1. GTDB lineage: Bacteria > Bacteroidota > Bacteroidia > Flavobacteriales_D > Crocinitomicaceae > UBA952. Next base: position 2,007 of record JAKMFD010000120.1, read on the forward strand.
GTGCTACTTGCACTAAATTTAACCCAAAAAGCAATAGAATCGGGAAGTGTTGTTAGTTCTTGTGAAAAATCACTATTTGAGGTTACCGTGAAATTAAAATTGTCCTCGCTATCAGGAGTACTGCTACCCATATTAATTCTTCCTAAAGTGAGATTACCATTTGCAACAATACCTAAAGTGCTTTTGGAAAATACACGGGCACAATACATTCCGTCGGAACCCATTCTAATATCCGTTGATTGTTCGACTTGTTGAGAACCAAACAATGACAAACCGCCAGTTGCGCTCATGAAACTGTTCCAATTTGACGGCTCCTCACTACTACTTCCGAGCGCATCCCATGATTCCATGGAGCCGTTGTCTATTTGCTGACCCATTGCCGAGAAAGTGAAAAATATTATAAAACAGCTAGCGTAGATTTTATTCATAGTACAGATTTTAGGTTAACTCAAATATAACGAAATACTTTTATGGAATAACATTTGTAATCACTCCTGTATTTGCATGCTTTTGAAGTGTTAAATTGGCTTATTATAAAAAAGCAATTGCGTAACTTTAGCTCAAATTAATAAGTAAATGTCTGAACATCTACCAATAATGGAAAGCTTCCTGACCATTCAAGGAGAAGGATTCCACACAGGAAAGCCAGCATTCTTTATACGGACTGGCGGTTGTGATGTCGGATGTGTTTGGTGTGATGTAAAAGAAAGCTGGAATGCAGAAAACCATCCAAGCAAAAGTGTTGATTCATTGCAATCCTTGGCTTTAGAAAACAAAAGCAAATGGGTTGTTCTTACTGGAGGAGAACCAGCAATGTATGACTTGAGTCTTCTCGTCAGTAAACTTAAAAGCATCCATCGCTCAGTTGCTATCGAAACATCGGGATGTTATCCCTTAAGTGCTAAAGTAGACTGGTATACATTCTCCCCTAAGAAATTTAAAAACCCTTGTAATGAAGCTTATGAAAAAGCCGACGAACTGAAAGTTGTAATTTTTCATAAATCTGATTTTAAATGGGCCTTGGAGCATGCAGAAAAGGTAGGCCCTGAATGTTTGCTCTATATTCAGCCAGAATGGTCTAAAAAAGAACAGCTTATGGAGTCTATTGTCGATTTCGTTAAACGTAACGAAGGTTGGAGAATATCGTTACAAACACATAAATTCATGAACATTCCTTAATATACCTGAGATGAGACACTATATCCTTATGTTCATTTTATTAGGTGGTTTTCTGAGCGCTTGTGCGCAAAGACCTATGGGTTATTCAACTAAAAACAAAAAAGCAATAAAACTTTTTGAAAAGGGAAGAAATGCACCGGGTGATTTTGCAAATGAAGTTACAGGACAACCCAACTATAAAGAAGGTATTAGAATACTAAAACAAGCCGTTTCAAAAGATCCGAGATTTTGGGAAGCACAACTATTATTAGGAGAATTTTATGAATATAGTATGAATTATCCAGCAGCTATTTATCAGTATGAGCTGGCTCTAGAGCTTAATCCATTTCATAGCAGCTCTGGTGCAACATTCTGCTACCTGGCAAACTTGAATCTTGCTCTTGGGAATTATTCGGAAACCATTAAATATTGCAATATTTTCTTGAAAAACCCGAACGCAAGTAAAAGACTCAGCCCACAAGTTTATTTAATGAAAAGAAGTGCTGAATTTGCCGCACATGCAATTGCTAATCCTAAAGAGTTCGAACCCATAAATCTAGGACCTAATATCAATACATCACGACCAGAGTACTATCCTGCACTTACTGTAGATGGGCAAACGTTATTATTTACAAGGCTTCTGGAAATGAAAAATGTAGACTTTAAGGAGCAAGAAGATTTCTTTGTATCGAATAAAAATGAATTTGGAAACTGGAGTCCGTCCGTTCCGATGCCTCGAAATATTAATACGTCAAACAATGAGGGTGCTCCTACCTTATCGGCCGATGGAAGAAGCTTGGTTTTTGTTGCATGCTCGGATCAAACTGGTTATTATGGATCAAACAGAGAAGGTAGAGGTAGTTGTGACTTGTTTTTTGCAAAGAAAATAGGAGATAAATGGCTCGGACCTATTAATCTTCCGGGTTATGTCAATTCTGGAAATTGGGAATCGCAACCTTCATTATCAGCAGACGGTAAAACACTATATTTTGTTAGAGGAAGAAAGGGAGACAGAACCAATAATAGTGACATCTATGTCTCAGAGCTTCAAAAAAATGGGATGTGGGGTCCTGCTAGGGCACTTCCGGATTACATAAACACGCCAAATACAGAAGAATCTGTTCACATTCATCCCGACGGTAGAACACTTTATTTTGCATCTAAAGGTCATCCTGGTATGGGAGGTTCGGACCTTTATGTTACACGAAAAGATATAAATGGGAAATGGTCAATCCCAGAAAACCTCGGCTATCCAATCAATACAAAATATGATGAGAATTCATTGATGGTATCGGCAGAGGGAGAAATAGCTTATTTTGCATCAGACCGAGAGGGAGGATTCGGAGATCTTGATATTTATTCATTTGTACTTCCCCCAGAATCAAGAGCAATACGTACGGTTTACTTTGATGGTTTTGTATACGATAAACAAAGCAAAGAACCTCTTGCTGGTAAATTTGAGCTTTTTGATGTTTCAAGTGGAGAGGAGATTATTATTTCTGAGGCAGATAAGACAACTGGAACATTTATGGTTCCGCTTCCCCTAGACCGTAACTATGTGATTTCAGTGAGCCACGAGGGATACCATCCTTATTCGTTGAATTTCGATCTTTCAAACAACAAAGGTGCCGATAGCTATCATGTGGATATACCACTTAGTAAACCAATATTAACGTCAAAAATTAAAGAAGATTCAATAGATGAACACATATTTGAGAATGTTTTCTTTGACCTTAATAAGTTTACACTTCGCAAAGAATCTCGCATTGAGCTAAATCTTTTCGCAGAATACCTAAAAAAGAATACTTCTATTAAAATTGAACTAGGAGGTCATACTGACTCAAGAGGAAATGAAACCGTGAATATAGAATTATCACAAAATCGCGCTGCCACCGTATATAGATATCTCATCGATAAAGGTGTTTCTTCGGACAGAATGACCTATAAAGGATATGGTTCATCCAACCCTATTTTCTCAGATCAACAAATTAACAATATGAAAACGACTCTTGAGAAAAAAGAGGCTCATCAAAAAAATCGAAGAACCGTATGGCGGGAAACCTTATAATTTCTTCTTTAAGACTTACAAGACCGATAAATCTAATAATCATTGCAGCAACAATGCTTGGCGTATGGTCTTACAGTATCTCTATAAATTCAACGTTATCATTACCCTTCTTCGATTTTAATATGCTAATTCTCGCGACCTTATTAATCGCTGCATCCGGGAATATCATCAATGATTACTACGACATAGCTGCAGATGCTGTAAATAAACCTTCAAGGCAAATTCTTTCAAAATCCGTATCCAAGAAAATGGGTTTCATAATTTATTTAAGCCTGAATTCTTTTGCCATGGTAATTGGATTTTATCTCTCCTTCAAATACCGAACGTTCTGGTTCATAGCCCTCAATTCATTTTGCATTTTGGTGTTATGGTTTTACAGCTATCACTTAAAAAAAGTGATGTTACTGGGGAATATTTTGATCGCATTATTAGCAGGGTTAATTCCGTTTGCTGCATTAAGTTATTTTGCCTTTGATCCAAGATTTGGAATATACGCTGTGCAGGATACCTCTAATTGGTTCAATAGTGATGGTTTCTACTTCGTCTTTTGTTTAGCTTCGTTTGCTTTTTTACAAAATCTTGCTCGTGAAATATGTAAGGATATAAAAGATGTTAATGGAGACCAATTAATTGGTGTCGTTTCCATACCTATAAGCTATGGAGTGGATCGAACTAAATCAATTATTTCTTTTATTCTGATTTTGGAAATTGCATGCTTTATATTTATTTTCAAACAGCTGTATTTAGAGCTTAATTTTGTTCGGCTTACTGCACTGAGCGTTGCTATCGGAATTAATCTTATTGTTCTATTTTTTCTAAGTAAAAATAGAGACATGATCAAAAGTTGCGATGTGCTTCTTAAGCTCAGCATGGCAATAGGTTTAAGCACTTTATATTTTTAGTACTATGGAATTAATTTTAGGTTCTGCATCTCCAAGACGTAAGAAACTTTTGAAGGAAATGGGGTTTAATTTTAAGGTTATCATACCTGATGTAGCTGAGGTATATAGTCCTGATCTCGAGACTGAATATGTTGCACCATTCCTTGCACAACTGAAAGCCAATTACTTAAAATCAGGTTTGGATAGAGATCAATTACTCATTTGTTGTGATACAGTTGTTATATATAAAGATGAAATACTCGGTAAACCCAATGATACTCGAGATGCATTCCGTACACTTACAAAGCTGTCAGGAAAAAAGCATTACGTAATGAGTGCGGTTTGCATGGTTATCAATGATAAAATGATTGAATTTAAAGAAACAACAAGTATTGAATTCAAGACCTTAAGTAACACTGAAATTGAGCATTACATTAAAAATCACAAACCTTTCGACAAAGCAGGTTCCTATGGGATTCAAGAATGGTTAGGACATATTGGTGTATCTAGTATACAAGGAAGTTACACCAATGTAATGGGATTGCCCACTCAACGACTCTACTTAGAGATTATGAAACTTAGCAATTAATCTACAGAAAACTCTACTCTTCTATTTTTTGCAGCTTTAAGTTCTTCGTCATCGACGTCAGCAATTTCTCTGCTATTGATTTCAGCACCAAGTGACTTGACTGTTAATCTAGAAGGATCAATACCTTGCGCCATGAAATATCGTTCTGCATATTTGGCACGTACCATTCCCATATCCTTGAACTCATCTTTGGTCGTTCCCAATTCTTCTTCTTTGGCGTCGGCATGCCCCGATATAACAATTGTTAATTCAGGATTAGATTTAAGCTGCGCTGCAACAAATTTCAATGCTTCTTTTGACCCTGCGGTAAAGTCTTTTTTTCCAAAACCAAAGTAAGCCACATTAGCGGAGAATTTCTCGCCTATACTCATTGTCTCATCAATATTTGCTGCCTTTGCATAAACCAAGGTTGAATATTCCTCAACATTAGCCATTTGATTCGTTGCAATGCATTGACATTCTTCTTCACTGTCGATTAATTTAACAGTTACATTGTCTACATAATAATAGGCATGCTTTAGTGCTTCAGCATCTGAGGTTTTTGGCTTCTTAACTGTGATGAACTTTGTTGCTGAATTGGCGTCAAAATTTCCAATCGTAATAAATTTCTCATCGCCTTTAGCAGTATAAATCTGACAAACTTTATCCCATCCAAAAAATCCCTGATGAATTCTATTATGCTTACCGCGAATTAAATTTTCAGAAGCATTAATAATTCCCGATGGGGTTGTAGGAGCTTCTTTCGTTAGATATGCACCTACATTATTACAAGCAAACTTTGAGGACTCAGCCAATGAAACATCAAATTGAATACAATACTTTAGACCTTTAGAAAGAGAAATATTACTCTTACCCTTCAAAAATGGAATAGTAATATAGCTTCTTAATGAAGATTCTCTTCCGGGACGGTATGCCACAAAACCGGCATAAACACTTCCTCCATTTTCAGCAGTCATTTCAGTTCCAAATACATTATTTGGAACACCAAATTCGTTTCCAGCACCTTTTTGAAATAAATCTGCCGCATTTTCCGTAGGCGAGCTCACACCATTCTCTAGAATAGAGATCGCACCAAGTTCTGTAACAGATTCATCATCTTGAAGCTTTTCAAAAGTCATGTTCAAAATATCAGATGAGGTAGATTTTCCGCGCTTGCCTTTTTTCTGAGCAGTAACTACTGTCATTGAAAATACGAGTGTCAAGGCTGTAATAAAGGATAGATTAAATTTCATAGTTTTTAACAGTTTTAATAAATGCTTTCACATTTTCTGGTTTGATATCGGGATAAACACCGTGTCCCAAATTTACAATATGTCGTTGACTTTTAAAAGAGTGTAGGAGCTGAAGTGTCTCTTTCTCAATAGCTGACTCACTTCCGTAAAGGACACAAGGGTCAAGATTACCTTGTAGCGTTTTCTTTTCTCCAGCAAGTGATCTAGCATGTTCAATATTCATATTCCAATCAAGACCAATGGTTGTACAAGCTAAATCCATAAGTGCGGGTAATGCACTGTACGCTCCCTTGGAGAATACGGTGAATGGACCCTCAATTGCATTTACTATTTGTTGAATGTATTTCATTCCGAATTCTTGATATTGTTTATGTCCCAATATACCTGCCCATGAATCAAACAATTGAAGTGCATCAGCACCATGTTTCAATTGTGCTTTTAGGTAAATTATTGTTACATCTGTAATCCTCTGTAGCAATTCATGTGCCAACTTCGGATTTGTATAAAGTAACTTTCGAGTCTCAGAAAAGGTTTTTGATCCCGAACCTTCCACCATATAACATAATATAGTCCAAGGTGCTCCTGCAAAACCGATAAGGGGTACCCTGCCATTTAACTCACGTTTTGTAATAGAAATTGCCTCTAATACGTATGATAATCTTTCAGCGACATCTATTTTAATATCAAGTCTTTTCAAATCTGACTCGGAATGGATCGTATGTTCAAACCACGGACCCTTTTTCTCAATCATTTGATAAGGCAATCCCATTGCATCTGGAACAACAAGAATATCAGAAAATATTATTGCGGCATCAACACCAAGTATATCTACTGGCTGGACGGTAACTTCAGCAGCAAGTTCTGGCGTTTCAGCCAGCTCTTTAAAACCTGAAACACTCGCTCTTACTGCGCGATATTCAGGCAAAATTCGTCCTGCTTGTCGCATTAACCAAACCGGATAACGTTCAATCTTCTCTCCTCGAGATGCTCTGAGGTATAAATCGTTTGAAATTTTCATGAGCTGCAAATATAGGAATGAATAATTACCAATTAATCATTGAAATACGATTCTTCGCAAGATATTCATTTGTCTTGCTAAAATGTTTACAATCAAAGAATCCTCTGTAAGCAGATAAAGGTGAAGGATGAGGTGCCATCAAGACATAATGCTTTTTGGTATCGATCAATACTTTTTTAGCTTGTGCCTTTGCACCCCACAATAAAAAAACAAGATGTACCTTTTCATTTGAAAGCTTTTTTATAACCGCATCAGTGAATTTTTCCCACCCGATGCCTTTATGGCTATCAGGTTTTCCCTCAGCAACCGTTAAAACAGAATTTAAAAGCAATACCCCTTGAGATGCCCAATGGGTTAAATCCCCATGCTCCGGAGGCACCTGGTTTAGGTCCACAGACAGGGCTTTAAAAATATTATTCAAACTTTTTGGAAAAGGCTTAATATGCTTAGAAACTGAAAACGACAAACCATGCGCATGACCAGCCGTAGGATATGGGTCCTGGCCTAAAATGATCACCTTAACAGTATTTATATCGCAAAGCTTAAAAGCATTGAAAATTTCTGTCTTTAAAGGAAATATCTTAGCATTAGGATCGGCATAAGTTGACTTTAATTTATTTGCAAGTTTCTTAAAGTAAGTCTTTTGAATTTCTTCACTTAAAATGGTTTTCCAAGAATAAACATTATTGTAAATCAATCGAAATCAATTAGAGCTGTCCACAAACTAATCTTTCCATCATCCATTCTTGGCCATACAGGTCTTACAACATTATTTACAGCTGAAATATTCAAGTAGTCGCCAAAAAAAACATGTCCCGATGGTTCAAATGACTCTTCCGAAATAACCCTTTCTTCAAAAGATTCTCCCCCGTTTTTACTGCTTGCCCATACGACATCTGTCTTTTTAGAATTTCTTGATTTCCGATAATAGACCAAGTGAAGATTTCCATTTGTTGGATCGACGGTTATCCATGTCAAAAAGTGATTGTACTTTGAGCTATCTTGATGGACTTGAACAGGAGTTGACCAACTCCTACCATTGTCTTTTGATTTCGAAAAAAGAACTGAAGTTCGTCCAGTTACTTCATCTTGTATTGCCCAATTCAAATAAAGATTACCATAATGAGGTGATTCAGAATTATAGTCACTTACAAATACAGGAAGACCATTACTTCGATAAAAGTCAGGGACTTCTATGGTCCATCCACCTTCATGTTTAAAGAGCATTTCTTCAGGGGCACCCCATGACACTCCTTGATTTTCAGAGCGGCGCATCATTAAGCCATGCGGACCTGACCATATCACAAACAATACCCCATTTTTCCCTATTGCAGGCATAGCGCCTTCGACTGTGTTATCACCATCTAGACAATCGCCACCTTGAATTGAAATTCTTTTGGGCTCTGACCATGTCTCTCCGTCATCTAATGATTTTGAAAAATGGATAAACGAGCTATCCTCTTTGGCGGAAGAATTGTAAGCATCAAATTGCGTCCAAGTCATGTAAATGACATCCGTATCAGGATCAATTACAATCCAATGCTTGTCTTGCACCTTCGTTCCGTTTGGTTTGGAAAAAGAACCTTCATTAAAATCACCAAGAATATTTTCTGCTCGCTGACAAACGATTCTGTCTAGATGGGATGTTTTCTTGTAGGATGCCAAATGCAAATAAAACACATTGCCTTTTGAATTAAACTTCAATACTGGATCTCCGTACACACCATAAGGGCTTTTTAAGCGTTTGGAATTCCATGTGTAACCACCATCTTCCGAGTAATGATAACCATCTAATATTGACCCAACGGCAACTTTATTGGGATCATTGGGATGAATATCAATAGAGGGTTCACAACCACTGTAGGTATAAAATCCTTTGGCAAGAGGTATTTGAACGTTTTTATATTCACTTTGCCCTAAAACTAAAAATGGAAGGCAAATGATAAAAATACCGATGAGTTTAACGCAACCAGTAGTCACGTAGCTTATTTTCTTCATTTATTAGGTTAAATAGATATCTTGGTTTCGTGTAATTCGTCATTGTAAAATTGACAGCAAATAGAATTTCATCTCTTGAAATCAATAAGTCCAATTCATCCCCTTCACTGACCCCTCTCATAATACCCTCAATATCAGCTTTACTAACTCTATAACCGTTGCATCCAATAATCTCGTCATTGACACTCAATCCCGCATCTTCAGCGGCAGAATTCGAACGGACTCTTGAAATAATTGCTTTTCCACCAGAACTTCTTAATGTCGCACCAAAGTCTGGCTTAGTTGAGGTTACGTTTGTGACTTGAATGCCCATATTCTCGAATATCTCTGAATATTGAGGTATTGCCGTTCCATTGATATAATCTTCATAAAAGGCATCTAAGTTTTCACCTGTAAACCCCTCTAATTCTCTCTTGAATTCAGAAGAGGTGAATCCCCTACCCGCTTTGATATAAAATTTATTGTACATGTGCTGCAAGAAGTGATCTAAACATTTCTCACCCTTGCTTTTACGTATGATTTTAACATCTAGGAAGGCAGCTAAAATAGAACCTCTGGTATAGTAGGTCATTGTCGTATTTGAACTGTTCTCATTTGGCCTATATGCCTTAATCCACGCATCGTAGCTTGCATGCGCTACAGGCTGAACACGGGCGCCAACTGATCCTTCAACATAATTAATAGAGCTTTCCATTTTTGAAAGAAATTCGGACTGGGTATAATATCCTGCACGAAGTAATAAAAGTTCGTCGTAATAAGAGGTAAAACCCTCCATTACCCATAATAAATCGGTGTAATTCTCCTTGTTGTAATCAAATGGTCCAAGTTCAAATGGTCGAATTCTTTTAACATTCCATAAATGAAAATATTCATGAGCAACCAAGCTTAAAAACTTCACGTAGCTACTCCCGGAATATGTCCATCTATTGACACTGAGTGTGGTAGAGTTTTTGTGCTCAAGACCACCCTGACCATCAACAACATTGTGGATTATAAAAAGATACTCCTTATTTGGGTTTTGACCAAAGACTTTAGTCTCCTCCTCTATTACTTTAGACATATCCCGCTTTAAGGATTCTATATCGAAATTTCCTTCTCCATACATCGCAACAGTATGCTTTACCCCAGAAGCATTGAATTTAAAAATGAGCTGGTTACCAATTTCAATTGGGCAATCCACAAGGTGGTCATAATCCGAGTAGGTAAATACATAAGGCTTGTTCTTTTCCTTTCTAGGCAAGGCAGTTGAAACCTCCGAAAACCCTTCATAGGGAACTACTACAACATCGCCATTTACATCCAAATGATTTTCAACGAACATAAAAACACCACTACCACTTACAAAACCATGGGTAAGATCTAAGAAAGAGGTACGAACAGATAATTCAAATGCATAGACGTCGTAAGAAACACGTACCTCACCGGCTTTTCCTTTATCTATAGACCAGGTGTTTTTTTTCTTCTTCTTAATATGTAATTCTTTTCCTGAGGCATCAGTTGCAGTTACAAGGTTTATATGCTTTGCGAACTCACGTACCAAATACGACCCAGGCGACCAAACGGGTAAGGATACATCAACCGACTTTTCATTAAAATTCTCCAAAACCATCTCCACATGAAAATAATGGTTCTGCGGTTTTGGCATGGACAGATAATATTTTACTGTTTGACCATAAGTTACACTACAAAAGAGTAAAGAAAACAATAACGCTTTTAATTTCATTTTACATTTATTTTAGAAGCCATATCCTTAGCTTGTTCGACCAATTCTTTAACATCATTCGTGCCATACTTAAGGGTCACACCCATTCTTCTGTATGGACGCGTAGCTGGCTTACCAAATAAACGAACTTCAGAATCAATGGTATTCATGGCATCTTCGATTCCTTCAAATACAGGTGTCTCAGTGGACTCCGATTTTGCCAATACAACAGCACTTGCTCCATTTCGAAGCAGTTTAACCTCAGGAATAGGCATAGATAGAATTGCACGTGCGTGCAATTCAAATTCATTTAAGTTTTGCGTTTTCCCGAGTGTTACCATTCCAGTGTCATGTGGTCTTGGCGAGAGCTCTGAAAAGTAAGCGCCTTCTGCCGTAATAAAGAACTCAACACCCCAAATACCTGCACCTCCTAACGCTGCGGTAACTTTAGCTGCCATATCCTGAGCCTCTTTAAGATGCTTTTGATTCATTGGCATTGGTTGCCAGCTTTCTTGGTAATCACCTCTTTCTTGTCGATGGCCAATTGGCGGACAAAATAAAGTAGGCCCATCATTCTGTGTCACTGTGAGCAAAGTGATTTCGTAATCGAAATCAATAAAACCTTCTACGATTACTTCCTTTACGTCTCCACGAGAACCCTCACAGGCATAAGTCCATGCCTTCTCAATATCTTCTTCCATTCGAATCACTGACTGTCCTTTTCCTGAGCTAGACATTAAGGGCTTTACAACACAGGGCATTCCACATTTGTTGACACCTTCACGCAGCTCCTCTGCACTTGTTGCGTAGCTATAAGTTGCGGTACGAACACCTAAATCAATTGCTGCCAAGTCACGAATGGCTTTTCTATTCATCGTAAAGTTTGCCGCTTTTGCACTTGGGATTACCTTGATGCCTTGTTTTTCATAATCGTAAAAACGTTCGGTTCTAATCGCTTCAATTTCGGGTACAATAAAATCGGGCTGGTGTTTGGCCACTATCCGATCAAGAGCTTCACCGTCGAGCATAGATATAACTTCAGATTCGTCGGCCACCTGCATGGCAGGTGCATTGGCATAGCTATCAACAGCGATAATGTGTTGTCCGAGACGCTGGCAAGCAATCACAAATTCTTTGCCCAGCTCTCCAGAACCTAAAAGGAGAATTTTTTTCATGGAAACAAAGATAATCGACTTTTAGAAATCATGTTAGGTGCGTTATCTAAAGTACCTAAATATGAATTATTGATTTCGATAATCCGATTTAGCTATACGGAATTAGCGCCTCGCGAATTGGGCTTTAATGGGCTTGAGCAAATACTCAAGCCCATTGAGTTTGATTTCATAAATAGAGGCCAAAAGCTGTCCCATTTGACCATTGGGAAAACCTTTTGCATGATACCACGAAAGATAAGGTTCCGGTAAATCACACAATAACGTTCCTTTATATTTTCCATATGGCATCCGCATGGTTACAAGCTGAATGAGGATTTTAGATTGTGGGCCTTGTTCCATAAAGTTTAATCCTAAAGCTTTTTGTTTTTAAAGAAATAAGCGATGCTCAACCCACTTATTATGTGCCAAATCCCCCACCAACCAGCTACAATCGCCATCCCTCCCATTCCATCAAAAAAGGCAAAAATTAAACCGAGGCCTAATCCAGAGTTTTGAATACCTGTTTCTATGGCTAAGGTTTTTTGATCTGGTCCAGGCAATTTAAATAATCGAGCCAATGAATAACCTGTAAAAATACCAATAGTATTATGTGCTAGAACTATAAATATGATTAGGTGAATGTACTTAACGAATAAATCTGTATTGGCCCCAAAGGCAAAAACAACAATTCCTCCAAAAATAAGAATGGAACCGTAATGTGTTACAGGTAATAAAATATCTGCAATTTTTGGTTTAAATGCACGAAGTAGCATACCAATTATAAGTGGTATCAATAAAATCATACCCACAATTTTGAGCATTTCAAAAAAGTCTAAACTAACTTCATTCAGTATCACAGAAGTTGGCGCATGCAGACCACCCCAGAATGAAATATTGATTGGGGTCATAAAAACAGCAGAAATACTTGCAATAGCCGTCATGCATACCGACAACGCGGTATTTCCATTGGCTAGAGCTGTCATGAAATTTGAAATATTTCCTCCCGGGCATGCAGCAACAATCATCATACCCATTGCAACACTTGGCATCGGATTTAAAATTAAGACCAATAAATAAGTTAAAAAAGGAAGCGCTACAAACTGGGACAGAAAACCAATGATTACTGATTTCGGTGCAGAAAAAACAAGGATAAAATCTTTTACCCGAAGCTTAAGTGCAACACCAAGCATAATGAATCCCAGGCTAATATTCATAAACAGAATATTGTCCTCGTTCATTTTAAGCACCGCATTATCAAGATCGCTATCTTCACCACAAGCACTTAGTATGAACAGTGTAGAAATCAAAAACAATAAAGCTTTTGTGCGCTTCAATAATTGGATTTCATTTTTCAACTGAGACATAATTATCTAAAGGACATTAAAAATTTCGAATTAAGCAATAATAGGAAATCTCATATGAATTTTAAAAAAGGATATATTACCAATTATTTTTTGCTTTTAAACGCTGCACAAAAACATCAAGTTTTCTTCGAATAAATCGATCAGCAAAACCTGTTCTCTTCACAAATCGGACGAGCAGAGGAGAAAAAGCGTAATAATTATTGACAAGAACTCGCCCAAAAAATGTTTTTTTCAATTTCTCATCTCGAAACCTTCTCAAGACAACCACCTCTGGTGCATCATAGGAACCATAGGCCATAGTTGCAATGTAACAACCAATGGAACTTAAAAAGGAATTTACTATTGCTGCAACAATTAATCCAATCAGCAGAATCCCACCTAAAATCCCGCCAACAACAATACCCAAAGTTCCCAGTGC
>JAKMFD010000127.1 GCA_022425625.1 Crocinitomicaceae bacterium
TTTACCCTCTAAGTTTTGATAAATGGCTTCAATTCCTGAGCTCGTGGATCCTTTTCCATTGTTTTTAAATCCAATAAGGTTTAAAAGACCTTCAGCATATAGATTCACACTATTTAAGTTCGTAAGCTTAACTATATCGATGACTTTTTCTCCCTTGTGCGAATAAATCATCTTTAAATTCTCATAATTCACGACATCAGAGGACATTAATCTAACTCCTTTTGGCTTTCCGCTCACATAGGAAAATAAGGAGTCATTATTTAGAAATCTTGTAAATTCCAAAGAAAGCATGTACTCAGGGTCGTGCATGCTTCCCTTTACCGTAAAACTCTTCCGATTTACAGGTAGAAAACCAACACCAAATCGATCGCGAGAATACGGCGCGCCATATAAGTAAGATTGGTCATTTCTAATATTTGCTGCGGTAATACTGTGGCGGAAAACCAAGGAATCATCTATTGGAAATGTCTTCAAAAATTTAGCGGCTTCTCCATAGTTGTACGTATCAAAATAGTACTTCACCGTATTGTCGTAAAAATTAATACCACATGCTCCTGAGCCGTAATAGTTTCCCATATCTGACCAATCCCACCCGTCAGGGACGCCTGCGTAACCAAACTGCGATCCATCTGCTATAATCGAACCTTTTATTGCATTAATACCTCTAGCTTTTAATGCTAAAAGCCAGTCATTCATGAATTCGTATTCAGAACCGTCCTCATTGAAGTATTTACTGCCGAGGGTTATGTCTCCTTCACCTCTTATAAATAAATCACCATGTAAAACCCCCAAAGAATCGATTTCTCCATTTATGTACAGATTTGTTTGAGGCCTATATTCTGAACCAAGAACATCCAACGCAGTAAAAGTGCTAAATAGCTTTGCGGTGGAGGCAGACATTAACACCTTATTGCCGCTTATATTAGCGAGCACGGAATCTTTATCAAGATCAACAATACAAATAGAAACAGAAGCATATTTATTTTGAGCTGTTTTTACAAAATCGTCTGCTGTTTGCTGCAATGAAATTTGACCACACAGTAACAAGCAGTTAAAAACGATAATGAACAAGGAAAAAAAACTATATTTTTGCATTGACTTTCTTTACTACAAAAGAACTTCAAAAAACATACCGTTTTGCGTGAATCGTTATTTTTTTTCAACATAAAAATGATGAAAGCCAAAAGCCAAATATGGTCGAAAAGAAAAAAATTAAGGTCCTAAGAATAATAAATCGTTTTAATATCGGTGGGCCGACGTTTAATGCTACCTTCCTGACAAGATTCATGTCGGACGATTTTGAGACGCTTCTAATTGGTGGACTTCCTGAAGAAGGTGAGGCAAATTCATTACACATCCTAAAAGAGTATGGTGTTGAGCCGCTTCTTATCCCTGAGATGAAGCGAGAACCCAACCTCAAAAGTGATAGACTAGCCTTAAAAAAAATAAAAGCTATTATCAAGGAGTTCAATCCTGACATCGTCCACACACATGCTTCCAAAGCCGGCGCGGTAGGGAGAAAAGCTGCCTTCAGTTGTAATGTCCCTATTGTTGTACACACATTTCATGGACATGTCTTTCATTCTTATTTTGGTAAAATTAAAACAACATTATTTAAGAATATTGAACGTTATTTGGCAAAGAGATCAACTGGTATCGTAGCTATATCAAATCTTCAGAAAAAAGAACTTTCAGAGGACTACAGAATAACTTCGAAAGAAAAAATAGAAGTAATCCCTCTTGGTTTCGATTTGAAAAAATTTCAAGAAAACCACAAAGCAAATAGAAAAAAAATTCGTTCTAAATATAATATAGAAGACGATTGTGTAGCCATTTGTATCACAGGAAGACTGGCTCCCGTTAAGGATCACTTCTTCTTTCTAGATGTTATTGAGTCTCTTGGATCGCAGACGAATAAGAAAATTAAAATTTTCATTGTTGGAGATGGTGAACTACGCGAAGCAATTGAACAAAGAGTAAAAGGGCTCATAAAAACCGGGGTTGAAATTGTAATGACTTCTTGGATTTTTGATATTGCTGAATTCAATGCAGGCATGGACATTATGTGCCTCAGTTCAAAAAATGAAGGAACACCTGTAAGTTTAATTGAAGCACAAGCCTCGAATTTACCGGTAATATCAACGGATGTCGGGGGCGTTGCAGATATTGTGCTTGAAAACGAAACCGGTTTCATTATTTCTCGTAAGGATAAAGTAAGTTTCATTAAAAAACTCAAGTTATTGGTTGATAATGATGAAATTCGAAACCAAATGAAAACTAAAGGATGGGGGCACGTTCACTTAAAATTCAGCTACAAGCGATTGGCACTAGATATGGAAACCTATTACAAAAAACTATTAAAAGTTAAGTCATGAGAGATTTTAAACATTTCTTTTTAATAGGAATATCTCTCGTATTATTGAATTCTTGCGGGAATATTAACAGTAACATTCTTTTTAAAATATCAAAAAATGCCGATTTTAAATACGATTCTATTCCATTAGAACCTGAGGAGGACTTTAGGTTGGCACCAGGTGATCGATTCAGCTTTTTGTTTGGCACTAATAATGGTGAAAAAATAATTCTTAATCAGTCAGGGGTAGAAAATGATAACAATCAAGCACAAAGAATTCAATTTCAACAACAAACGAATCAAATAACCTATCTTGTTCGTCAAGATGGTTTTGTGAATCTACCTTTGCTTGGAGATGTTTTGGTTGCTGGAAAAACTATTTTAGCCCTTGAAAACGAAATTAAAATCCTTTTATCAGAAAATTATCTATCTCCTTTTGTACAGATTAGAGTTACCAATCAACGTGTGATTATTTTTCCAGGAAGAGGAGATGCTCAAGTGGTTAATCTGTCAAATGCAAATACAAGTCTTCTCGAGGTCATTGCATTAGCTGGTGGGATTCGCGATGAAGCACGTTCAAATTCAATTAAGCTTATGCGGAAAATAAGCCCGACAAAACGAGAAGTTTACAAAATTGATTTATCGACTATAAAAGGTTTAAAAAATGCCCAAATGATTGTTCAAAGTAATGACTACATTTATGTAGACTTCAAGCCGAGATACGCCTCTTCAATTCTTCGAGAAATAGCGCCATGGTTGAGCTTAATGACAACATCAATACTTACTTATTCTCTTTTAACAGCGTAACAATAATTGGCAGATAAAAATAAAATCTGGTTGAATACTGATTTTAATCCGCTGATTTTAAGAATGATTTTAAAAAGACTTTGGTACCTTCCCTTGTTG
>JAKMFD010000138.1 GCA_022425625.1 Crocinitomicaceae bacterium
GTCATTGAACCATTCACTACGGGCACACGAATTGCGCCTCCGTCAATCTTACCCTTAAGGTCCGGGAATATTTTAACAATTGCATTTGCCGCACCTGTTGATGTTGGAATGATTGAATTCGCAGCAGCCCTTGCTCGTCTTGGATCTTTGTGTGGTGCATCATGCAGCCTTTGGTCAGAGGTGTAACTATGAATTGTAGAAATATAACACAACTCAATGTTGGCAAGAGATTTTAAAACTTTTACTATCGGCGCGACATTATTTGTTGTACACGACGCATTGGATACAATAACATCACTATCTTCCAGTAGATGATCATTAACTCCGAGAACAACAGTTCTTATACTCGCTTCTTTAGCAGGAGCTGATAGTACTACTTTTTTAGCACCGCCTTTAAGATGTTTTGAGGCCAATTCAGTTGTCAAAAACAATCCTGTACATTCCACTACAGTATGCACCTCATAATCGCTCCAAGGAATTAATTCTGGATTTCTTTGCTGTGAAAAGGCCATACGTTTGCCATTTGAAAAGACAACGGTATCACCAGAAATTTCAAAATCTAATTCAAATTTGCCATGAACACTATCATACTTGAATAGATGCATGAGTGCTTCAATATCAGCGAGGTCGTTAATTAACCCAATTTCAACATTCGGGTCTAAAATAGCCATACGCGTTAAATAACGACCAATACGACCAAAACCATTAACTCCAATTTTATTTTTCACATTCATAGCATTCTAAGTTCAACAACAAAACAAATGTAATTGTTTTTCTTCACATAGTGTAGTATTGACACTAAGTATTTCGAAAATCACACCAAGTACCTAGAGACCAAGTGAAGAACGCAACTGATCCTGAATTGCATCTTTGTGCAAATAAACATTAATTGTCTTCAGCTTAAAATAAGCTTCAGATACGTAAAGATAGCCCTCTGGATAGTTCGAAGTCCCCCAAGAATTTTTCACTAAAAAGAAATACCTACCCTTTCTGTCAATATTAAAGCCTACGATATGCATACCGTGATCATCAGTAGTTTCTTTCTGATCATAGGCCTCTTGACGCATCTCTTGTGTCACTTGTAATTCCTTAACAGGTGTTAAGAATGCTGCAGAGTACTTATCTGCACCTGCATCTGAAAAATTCTTATTGTCTTCGCCTTCTATTCTGATTTGCGCATCCTCCGCTGGAACAATTGCAATGCCATTTTTAAAACTAAAACCTTCCTCAGAAACATCTGCTCCCCATGCAACAGTGTACCCACTCTTCAACGCATTCATAGTGGTCATAAATAATTCATCTAAGGTCACATTATAGCTTTCTTCCCATAGCCAGTTGTCTGGAATTTCAAGCATACATTTTTCATGCATTTTATGATTTGTAAAAGATGTTAACGACACATAATTACCCAAATCGATATTCAAGGAATTGTAAAATGATTCCGGTGTATGCACGACTCCTTGGTACTTGAAGTTTTTAGGTAGCATACCAATTCCTTCATCCAAAACATTATTGTATGCAGCAATCCATTCAGATTGCAACCCTTTCCCTGCTGAATTTGCTCTCTTAACAATTGAATCCAGTTTTTCAAACATAGCACCGTGATTATATACCTCTTTTTTCTTCTTTTTACCTGTATACTCTGAGCGCGGTAATATTCCGAAATTTTCAATTACATAAGGAATATCGTGAAAAGCGCCACCTTCACCAAAATTAGTACGACCATCCATTCTAATGTACTTTTTTGCTTTGGCTTCGTATGCTTTTCTAACAACAAACATCTCTGATAATATTATTGGAGATTCTAGCTTATTGATTCTCATGATCTCGGATTCTAGAAAAGATAATGCCGAAAAACTCCAACACGTGCCGGTTCTACCTTGACTTTCTACAGGTGAGGCATCTAGCCGTGTAATTTCTTTAAATTGATATTTACTTTCTTTTGAATTAGAGAAAAACTGTGCATTTGCGCCCACAGCTACGCTGAGACACAATGAAAGTGTAAAAATTGATTTCATAAAATTTTATTGTTTTAAAGTCCAACCGCTATAACCATTTTTTCGTGCTAAAGCCATAAGGTTGTTAAATTCATCCGCTGAATAAGTCATACCCATAGAAACCCTATGAAGTCTGCCACCAGATAGAATCCGCGGAGAGAAACCATCTTCGGTAATTTTGTTTTTAAAATTAATAGCATTTTGCTCTACTGAAAAACACCCCACGATGAATTGCTTAAAATAAGGAGTTGCCTTAACTTTAATTTCAGAAGGAACAATTTTGTTTTGTTGTAAAGAAACATCTTCAGTGATTTTTAGATCTTCAGTTTTGGGCACAATAGATTCTTGCAAATCAGATTCAATTGCTTCTACTTTAGTTAACTTCTTGTCAACCTCGTACGCTTCACTACTCGGTTGATAAGCTCCTACTTCTTTATTGTAAAATGGATTAAAATCAGAGAATGATATTAAGCCTGAATTAAAAAAATCAGACTTAAATGGGATCCAAAAAGTATAAAGCATTATTGGCAATAGACATGCTACCGCTGCATACCTCAATAATTGTTTACTCGCTCTTTTTTTAACTTTAACGGGCTTTTTTTCCATTTCAATTACGGAAGGTATCTGCTCGTTTTGTTCAATCTGCGTTTCCACTTCCTCTTCAACAGCTACAAATTCAAGATCTTTCAATCCGTATGCATCTGAAAGCATGTTAAATGACTTGTCTTGAGAAAAGGTGTAATACCCTTCAGGAGATCGTCTAAGCACGCCAATTTTTGGGAAAGAAATCTCTCTTTCTTCCGCCAACTCTTTTTGAAACTTTTTAATCAGCGTATTTAATCTTTGCTCGGCATCAATATAGCTAACCCCATGACGCTCGGCATATGCGGCAAGAAGAAGCCCATCATTATTTGTTAAATGTCTATTAAAAAGAAGGTGCTTAGATGGAGGTATAATTAATCCCTTATCAAAATCAATTTTACTCGAAACTCTTTTGGAAACAAAACCTCCAAAATCAGGAATGATTACGCAGTCATGTTTAACAAGTAAATCAAAAAGTACCAAATCGAAATGCTCCATGTATCAAAGTTAAAAAGAAATTTCAATCAGTCATTACAGTCACTAAAGGAGTTTTAGAACCTTTTTTACGTCGGCAGGTACATCAATATTTGGCGTCTCGATATTTGTCATTAAGACTTTAATCTTCTTACCGTGATACATCCAGCGTAACTGTTCTAGTGACTCTATCTTTTCTATATCTACAGGAGGCATTTGCTCGGTTTGAAGCAGGGTTTCTCTTCTAAAGGCATAAATACCAATATGTTTTAAAAATTTCGTTGGATTTGCATCCTTATTGTATTTTGGAATGGGACTTCGACTAAAATAAAGGGCATTACTTTGATGATCTACAACAACCTTAATTCTATTTTCATCATAAAAATCAGCCATTGATGATTTTTCTATAGCAAGCGTGGCAATAGTAACACTATCATCTAAAAAAGCATCTATAAGTGCGTCCAGGTGTTCGGATTTTACAAGAGGCTCGTCTCCCTGAATATTAATAACGATTTCATATGAGTCAAGAGCCTTGGCGACTTCTATACATCGTCCTGTACCATTCTTATGGTTTATTGAGGTCATTACTACATTGCCTCCAAAATGCTTCACCTCGTCCACAATACGCCCATCGTCCGTGGCAACAATCGTGTGATTGATTTTAGCAGATTTATTCACGCCCTCATACACACGACGAATCATACTCTTACCGTTTAGATCAATTAAAGGCTTCCCAGGAAACCTAGAAGAGGCATATCGCGATGGAATTATTGCCAATACACGCATTAAAAATTCATTTGGACTTGAACAGAAAAGTTTCGTGGTGGCTGAATATCACCAGGGCGGCTAGTGTACTCTGAATTGAATAAGTTATTCACCATAAATCCAAATCGATAGGTATCATTTAACTTATAACCTATACGCGCATCAAAAACTAAATTCCCTTTATTATAAATCTGTCTATACTCTTTTAAACCAGGCAAAATGTAAGTTGAACCAGCGATAGGTTCTTCAAATACCTTGTCAATATTTCTCATAAAACCTCCATAGCGCATCGACACTCCCGCACTATATTTTTTATAGGTCACTTCTACATCTAATTTTGCCAAATGATTGAATCTGTATTTTAGAATATTCCCTGTAGTATCAGAGAAGGTGGCTTGATAATCAGGGTCATCATTTAAGCTAATTGGATTCATATAAGTATAACCAATCAATGAAACAATTTCAAAATCTCCAATACTACCCATACTATTGAAGGAAAAATCAATTCCTGTAATCCTGGCAGATTCAGCATTTTGAGCCCTAAAACCTATCCATTTATAAATATAACCCTCATCCTCTGGGTCGGTTGTATTCAAAATTATATTATCAGGATTAAAAATACCGAAGGTGAATTCGATCATGTTTTGGTATTCGTTGATAAATCCAGATATATCTAACATTCCTTTCCAATCTCCAATTTTCACACCTTGTTTAATGCCAATTTCTCCCGCCCAACCAATTTCAGGTCTTAAAGTTGGATTTGGGAAAATATTTAGCGCCCCCACACTTGTTTGAATAAAACGTTCACCGACAGCAGGATATCGTATCCCTTGGCCTAAGGAGGCTCGCAAGTGGGTATACTCAGCTAACTGATAATGAAATCCGGTTCTCGCTACAGGATAAAAAGGTAACACTGTTGAATCTTTTTTAGCGATTAAAAAATCACTATCCCCTCTTTCACCATTCATTTGGAAATACTCAAGACGCAAACCTGCAGTAAAATCAAACTTACCAATGTGATGCTCAATTTGTGTAAATACAGCAGAGTTCCAAGACGTATGATCTCCAAAAAGAGCAGACTTCACAACGTTATATAGGCTGGATAATCCAGAGGTAAGTGTCAAGCCATTCTCGTAAGATTTTTGAAATTGATAATCATTATTATACCCTGTTCCTATGCTATTTTGATCCTCGTTACCAAGAATAATATTCTTTACATAATATATTCTGTTTTTCAATGTATGCTTATTATTATGCTTATCTATAATTTTTAAATAAGGGTCAACAAATAACCTGTGTCCCAAGGTATAGGTTAAGGTAGAGGCTGCATTACTTGTATCGATTCCGCCTTGAGGCGTATATCCCAAGGAATCATTTTCCCAAATGATAAAATTCCCTGTTTTTTGAATCTGATAATTGTAGCCAATTCCGGCCTTAACTTTACTCCATTTTTTTGGTCGGTAGTATAGTGTTCCGCTCACGCGGCCTCTGTATTCGAACTCCTCATTTTTATAGCCGTCATCATGAAAAAGTGTTGATGATATCGTATAACCGACATTTTTAAACATTTGACTCCTATAAAACTCAACTTGTTGAGTCATAGGATTCGTATCCCACCATCTTAGAGAGGCTCTTCTTGGATTGTCGTATACTCCATATTGGACTTTCAATTTAGTAACCGGCGTTGTGCCAGGTTCACGTTCTCGAATGGCAATTATTCCATTTAACGCACCACTACCATAAAGCACAGATGAGGCTCCTTTCATCACCTCAATTTGAGCGGCTTGTTCTAAAGGTATTGCATTCCATTGTGTATCTCCCGCGTACGCCGACAATAGTGGCATTCCATTCCATAACAACAATACCCGGCTTCCTGCTCCGTAGGAGAACCCACTACCACCTCGAATACTTACCTGACCATCAAAGGTTGAAACACCAGGTGTTTGCTCCACCGCTTGGTCTAAGCTTGTAATTCCTTTATTATCGATAAGTTCAGGTTTTATAATTTCAATCGACACAGGCACCTCTTCGATAGCTTGTTTTCTACGGCCCGCAGAAACAACAACCATTTGTAAATCCGTAATAGGTTCACCTAGTTTGATTTTTACCTTTCCCGGCGCTTTGACTAAAGTTGAGTCCGTATTATATTGAAGCATCTTAGTGACTAAGGTCACTGGAAAAGAAGAAGATTTAAGCGTAAATTCACCATCAAAATTAGTGATTGCTTTGTTTCCGTCTGAGGCAAAAACCTTAGCACCTATAATAGCCTCTCCAGAATTGAGATCAGTTACTACTCCACTAATTTGTGCAAACGAAATTGAGGACAAACACATTAAACCTAGGACACATAAACTTTTGAGCATATTGTTACTTTTTAAAATTGAAACTGAAGCTGCAGTACAAAACTTCTAGGAGGTTGTATATCTCCCGGTCTAGTAACGTACTCTGCGTTCAAAAGGTTATTGGCTATGAAATTGATTTTCATAGCATCGTTAATTGAGTAACCCATTCTTGTATCAACTACAAAGCTTCCTTTGTTAAATTTATTTCGATATTCAGCCAATCCCGGTAAAATGTAAAGTTCAGCATCTGTCGGGTCTACATCTTCCTCGAAAACAGCATCTATATTTTGCATAAAGCTGTTGTATCGACAGCTGAATCCTACAAAAAACTTTTTGTATGTTGCCTGTACATCGACCTTTGCTAAATGCCGGAAGCGATACTTAAGAAGATTTACACTTGTGTCTGAAAAAGTTTGTCTGTAAACAGAATCTTGATTTAAGCTCACAGGGTCCATATACGTGTATCCAAGCAAAGAGGTTAGCTCAACATCCCCTATTTTACCCATGCTATTAAAAGACAACTCAATTCCTGCAATTCTTGCTCTTTCAGCATTTTGCGCTTGGAAGCCAACCCAATTTAAAATATAGCCTAAATCGTTAGGATCAGTGGTTAAAGCAATAGTATCTGGGTTATAGATCCCAAAAGTAAACTCAACCATGTTACTGTATTGATTTATAAAACCTGAGACATCAAAATACCCTTTCCAATCTCCCATTTTCAATATCTGCTTATAACCCAACTCAGCAGCCCATCCTTTTTCTGGTTTTAGTTCGGGGTTATTAAAAATAATAAGTCCTCCAACAGAGGTAGAAACAAAGCGTTCAGCCACTGAAGGAAAGCGTATACCTTGACCTAAGGAAGCGCGAATATGTGAACTAGGCGCGAGCTCATAATGCCAACCAGCACGGAAAACGGGATATATTGGGATTGCCAATGAATCCAATATTTCATCTCTATTCAGGTAGTTCAAGTAAATATTACTGTCAAAGTCTAGCGTGTCAATCTTATAGCATTCAAGACGCATCCCTAGCGATAAATCCATTTTTTTAAACTTACTTTCTAATTGGGCGTAAGCTGCGGCATTTTCAGATAAATGATCTCCAAAAACCCAACTTTGAATCCTATTATTGGTATTGGAAAAACCTGCAGTAAGTGTATTACCTGCCCTCAAATTTCGTTGAAACTGATAATCAAAATAATACATCTCGGCCAGAGAGCTGGCATATAAATTTTCTGTATTTCCTGTAGTTACAAGATAATACCTAGACCTGAAGTAATGCTTATTTTTAAATTTATCGTAAAGCTTCACGTATGGATCTACACTAAGTCTTATTGATTTTTGACGATCAATTGTATTGTCCTGAGGTTCATAGCCCATAGAATCATTTTTCCAAAGCACGAAAACTCCTATATCCTGATACTGCATGTTATATGATAAACCTGCCTTGATATTTTTATATTTTTCTGGTTTAAAATAAAATGAACCATTTAGTCGATAGCGCTCCTCATTTTCCTCTTTTCTAAAACCAGAGTCAATATATACATTAGCTCCCACCGTGTAACCAATGTTTTTTTTCGATTTACCGTAATATAAATCGGCTAAATGAAATGTAGGATTTTTATTCCACCACCTCATAGATTTACGCCTTGGATTGTCATATATCCCTGATTGAATTTTTGCCTTAAAGGTTCCTTTCGGGCCAGGCTCTTTTTCACTTAATGAAATCACTCCATTCAAAGCGCCACTTCCATAAAGTACAGAAGAGGCTCCTTTCATGATCTCGATTTGTGAAGCCTGCTCCATCGGAATAGAATTCCATTTTGCATCTCCTACATCAGGGGACATCATAGGAATACCATTCCACAAAAGCAAAACCCTACTTCCCGCACCGTAAGCAAATCCACCACCACCTCGAATACTTACCTGACCATCCATTGCGTAAACACCGGGACTCTGATCAACCACCTGCTCTAAATTTGAATACCCTTTATTATTAATAAGTTCAGGTGTAATTATTTCCATTGAAACAGAGACATCTTCAATATTCTGATTACGACGTCCGGCAGAAACGACTACCGTTCTGATTTCAAGAACTTGCTCAAATAGCTCGAAGTTTAAGGTTTTAGGTTTATTAATTTTTATAGAATCAGGCATGTATCCTGAAATTGAGCATTTGACCCATGCAGGATATTCATCGACTGCAAGAATAAAGTTTCCATTAACATCACTAGCTGTTCTCTGCCCACCTATTACTTCCACTCTGGCACCCACCAAAAGCTCGCGTGAGTTACCATCTTTAACGACTCCGCTTACTTGAGAATAAGAATTAAAAAAGCTGAAACAAAGAGAAAAAAGAAGAAAGAATCCAAGGTTAAATCTCATCTAAATTTTTATTATCTTAATATAACGAAACTACTAAAATTTTGGATAATCTATTAGAACTACATAAAATCGCAGCTGCACACCTCTATGGGATTAAAAAAAGTAGCCTAAATAAACTTATGAATAAAGTGGGGTCGCTTGAATCTATTTTCACAACACCTATAGTTCGATTATCTCAGCAAACGGGCATTTCTGAAAATCGACTGAGGTCTATGAAAAGGGAAAAGGCACTTGAGCGTGCGCAATGCATACATAACTTCAATAAAAGACACGGTATAAGCCACCTTTTTTATCAAGAATCTAACTACCCATTTCAACTCAAAGAATGTAAAGATGGTCCAATTTCTCTGAATATTCTCGGTCCGTTAAATTTAAAAAATAGAAAAATCGTAGCCATGGTAGGTACGAGAAAATGCAGCCATTTCGCAAAAGAAATAGTTAATGAAATCATAGCTTCTTTTAAAGGTGAAGATATTGTTGTCTTAAGCGGATTAGCATTAGGGGTTGACACTCATATTCATGAAAGCTGCCTAAAACACAATGTGCCAACAGCAGCTATTTTAGGTCATGGTCTTCAAATGATTTATCCTCGAGAAAATAGACAAACTGCTAAACGAATCATTGATTCAGGAGGTGCTTTGATCAGTGAATTTGATTATCGAAAAAAACCGAGCAAATACACTTTTCCTCAACGAAATAGAATTATTGCAGGTATGGCTGACATTACCGTCGTTATAGAATCAGCTATTAAAGGAGGAAGTATGATTACTGCCGAACTTGCAAATGGATATTCGCGGGATGTGATGGCATGTCCTAACTCTATGATAAATAAAAGTTTTGGTGGATGCAATGAACTCATAAAAAAGAATAAAGCGCATCTTTTAGCAGATGCAAATGATCTATTTGAACTGATGAACTGGAATAAAAAGAGCGAAGTTATACTTGATTTTGATTTAACACGAGAAGAAACTAGTATCGTGAATTCAATCCAGCAGAAACAGGAAATTCATATAAACGAAATCATTCAAAACACCAATTTGAGTGCTGCAAAAGTCCAATCAACTTTAATGCAGCTAGAATTAAAAAACTTGATTTTCAGCGCTCCAAACCTATGTTACTCGTCTAAAATCTGATGAGCAATTTCTTTTAGGTCTTTTGGCACCATTTACATTGAAAAATGTTTTACTTTTGAATAACGTTCTTTTTATAGACTTATGAAGAAAGGATGAGGGAATGGCCCTTTGACTCCTTGGCAACCTGTTTTTAATATAAATAAGGTGCCAATTCCAACGGTATAAACCGATAAATAAGTAGGCGTATTTCACCTTTCTTTCTTCACATAAAAAATTGAATTTTAAAAATGATTAAATCCATAATGGAGGAAAGAATCCTCATACTTGATGGTGCTATGGGCACAATGATTCAAAGACATGATTTGGAAGAATATGATTTTCGTGAAGGCGCCTTTGAGAATCATAACAAACCATTGAAGGGAAATAACGATTTACTCTCAATTACACGCCCTGAGATTATTAAAGAAATTCATAAAGCCTATTTCGACGCTGGTGCCGATATCGTTGAAACAAATACCTTCTCAGGAACGAGTATTGCACAATCAGATTATGATTTAGAGCATGCCGTTCATGACATAAATTATCAAAGTGCAATTATTGCAAAAGAAGTTGCTTCACAATATAAAGACAAACCGAGATTTGTAGCTGGATCAATCGGTCCAACAAATCGCACCGCATCTATTTCTCCTGATGTTAATGACCCTGGATTTCGAGCAATTACATTTGATGAATTGAAAACAGCATATAAAGCACAAGTAGAAGCCCTTATTGAAGGCGGGGTCGATCTTCTTTTAGTTGAAACAGTTTTTGACACCTTGAATGCAAAGGCTGCACTCTTCGCTATACAAGAGGTCTTCGACGAAACAAATAATGAGCTTCCTATAATGGTCTCCGGAACCATAACCGACCAAAGTGGAAGAACGCTTACAGGTCAGACTACTGAGGCATTCCTTATTTCACTGTCTCATATGCCATTGCTGAGTATCGGCCTAA
>JAKMFD010000150.1 GCA_022425625.1 Crocinitomicaceae bacterium
GTTACAGTGTAGTCAAGATCCTTTAATAGGGTACAACTTGATAAAATTAAGAATGAGATAAAAAACCCCATAAATACTTTGAAAGACTTCCTTTTCATAATAGTTTAAATTGTAAATATTTGGCAAAGTTAATAAGATAAACTGAAGGCGCAATGTCTATCAAGGATTCTTTAATTTGATTTCGTATAATTTGATTGAATTTATTTAAAATTCAATCTCGGATCAGTCGTTTCACCGAGCTCCTTGAGCGGTTGTAATACAAAACTTCTCTCGTGATATCTCGGGTGTGGTATTTTTAAATTTGGCTGATTTATAATAAGGTCTCCGAAAAAAATAATATCGATATCAATAATTCTATCCTCATAAATGTGTGTGGTTTTAACCCGGCCCATCCTTTTTTCAATTGATTGCAGCGACTTTAAAACATCATTGCAAGATAGTTTTGTTTCAACCTTAATGCATGTGTTAACAAATTCATTTTGAGATTCAAATCCCACAGATGGGTTTTTTAAAAAAGAGGATTTTTTGGTAATTATTCCAATTTCATTTGCAATAAGTGTATATGCTGCCTCTATGTTTTGAACTTTATCTCCAATATTGGAGCCGAGCGCTAATACCACTTCAATCATTTTGACTTCCATGATAGGGTATTCATCATGACATCAAGGTCTTCTTTTATATAGACCAAGACATTTCTAAGAGAATCATAATTCGGCACACAATTTAAGATAACCTCCCCACGAAGAAAGTGTTGTGCCGAATCTGTAAGATAAAATTGATAGTTTGTAGCAACATCCCCTTTGAGCTCAAAGATTGTCCCATAAACTTTGTTCTCTTGATCTATGATTTGGTCAAAATCAATCTTATCGGCTTTTATTTTGTGAAAATCCACCTCTTTGTTTGAGAAATTAATAAGAGAAGGTAATGAGTCTTTATTAGCCAAACGTTTGTAAAAAAGATTGATGGAGCCATTTATTGCTCTGCCCATATCAATTTCTTGTTCACAATAATTACTATCGCACCTTAGCGTATTTTTCAAAGTAAATAAATCAGAAACATCACAAGAAAAAGGCGCTGGAAAGTTTTCTTTATGGTAGCTATGTTCAGGCAGATCAGCTTTGAGATAGGTTGGAGGTTTTGGTGTTAAATTTTCGCGCTCACAGGCATTTAGCAAAATCGTAAAGATCATTACTAAGCTTAAAATTAGTTTATGCTTCATTCTTGGTGATTACTTTTAATGTTTTAATACGCCTCTTGTCTGAGCTTTCAACTATGATTTTACATTTTTCAACTTCAATGAATTCATTATTTTTTAAAATTCTGCCAGCTTGCTCAATGACGAATCCACCTATTGTCTCGGCTTCTCCTTTGATCTTTTCAAATGCTTCGGGTTCAATTTTTGAAGCTTTGTAAAAATCCATGAGTGAAGTTCGGCCTTCAAAAATGTAGACTCCGTCATCAATTCTTGAGTAAACAATATCCTCTTCGTCAAATTCATCTGTAATATCACCAACGATCTCTTCCAAAATATCCTCAAGTGTAACGATTCCCGATGCACCGCCATATTCGTCCACAACGATAGAAAGATGCATCTTTTTTGTTTTAAATTCTTGTAAAAGGTCGTTGATTTTTTTATTCTCTGGAATGAAAAATGGTGCTCTAATAGTACTGAGCCAATTAAATTGGTCATCTTGGTTTAAATAGGGGAGAAGATCTTTAATGTAAAGTATTCCAATGACTTTATCTGCTGTTTCCTGGTAAACTGGTATTCTCGAAAAGCCACACTCTAAAATAAAAGATTTGATATCGCTAAACTTCATTTCTGAATCAACGGCTGAAACTTCAATTCGCGGTTTCATTATTTGCGAGGCTTCGGTTTTTCCAAACTTCACAATTCCTTCCAAAATATTA
Organism: Crocinitomicaceae bacterium; assembly: GCA_022425625.1. Taxonomy (GTDB): domain Bacteria; phylum Bacteroidota; class Bacteroidia; order Flavobacteriales_D; family Crocinitomicaceae; genus UBA952. Next base: position 1,912 of record JAKMFD010000150.1, read on the forward strand.
TGTTCATCGTCAGTTGATTCCTCCTTTGTAATGGCAACTGCTTGTTCTAAATCTGAGGATGAAAGATTCACTTTTCCTTTCTTACTTTGATTAAACAATTTTGAGCTGCGAACTAAAAACTTAACAAGTAAAGAGAAAGGAGGTGTTCTTTTGATTAATATTATTGGTGCGCTCATCAATTTGGTGACAAATGCCGCGTTCTTTACTGCGAAGATTTTAGGAATAACTTCACCCCAAATCAAAATAAGCAAAGTAATACCTACAACTTCTAAAAAAAAGCGAAGGTAATTTTCAGCCATTGGAAAACAATAGTTGATCAAATAGCTAGATAAAATCACGATTCCTACATTAACAAAGTTGTTCGCAATTAGCAAAGTTGCCAAAAGCTCTTTAGGATGTTTTAATAACTTCAAAATCTTATGCTCTTTGGTACTTTTAGACTGTTCTAGAGTCTCAATATCCTTAGGTGACAAGGAGAAAAAAGCAGTTTCAGCACTTGAGAATAATGCCGAAAAAATGAGTGATAGAAGTATGACTAGCGTCAGAACGATAACGGTTGTGTCTATACCAACACTTAAGGAGAATATGGGAGGAGGTTCTATGTTCATTTGCTAGAAGGGAAAGTCATCATCATTTTGAGCATCTATTCCTTCAATTTTGGAAGTGATTTTTGCATTATTCTCTGAAGTATATGAATGGCTCGGTTTTGTACTGTTTTGATTTTTGGATAGAATTGTTAGGGTGTCTGCGACAATATCGACATTGTAACGTTGGGTCCCTTCTTTATCCGTCCAGGCTCTTTTTTTTAGTTTACCTTCGATGTACACCTTCATGCCTTTTTTTAAAAATTTTTCGGTGATTTCCGCCAATCCTCTCCATAAGACAACATCATGCCAATCAGTATTTTCAATTTTTTTCCCTGATGTCTTGTCCGTGTAGTGCTCTGAGGTGGCCATTGAAAAACGGGCCATTAAATTCCCAGACTCCAATTTTCTAATTTCAGGATCTTTGCCGAGATTACCTACAAGTATAACTTTATTGACACTTCCGTTCATATGCTAAAGATAAAAAAAACGACTATAGCCTATTTACTTCTTTGTAGTTTTTCGCTTTCCTTTTGTCTTTTTAGGCTGATTCTCAATGATTTCAAGGCAATCTTTCAGCTCTAATTCTTCAGCAACGGTGCCCTTTGGAATTTTATAATTCGATTTCCCCTTTTTAATATAAGGGCCATATTTTCCATTCAGAACAAAAAGGTCAGGTTCTTCTTCAAATGTTTTGATTTTATTTGCTTCACTTTGTTTTACCTTTTCGAGGTAAAGCTCAAGAGCTTGTTCAAAACCAATTTCCATTGGGTCAATCTCTTTGGGTATGGATGCAAAGGTTCTTTCAATCTGAACATAGGGTCCATATCGTCCAATATTAACTTTTACATCTTTACCTTCATGTGTACCTAGCACTCTGGGTAATTTAAAAAGCTCTAATGCTTCTTCTAAAGTAATTGAGGCAATGGATTGAGAGCTTAGTAGTGATGCAAATTCTGCTTTTTCCCCATCCTCTTTTTCATCTCCAATTTGAACCATAGGTCCAAATTTACCAATCCGAGTAATGATTTTTCTTCCATTCTCTGGATGTTCACCCAAAAACCGTTCACCTGTAGCTCTTTCAGAATTTTCGATTGTATTCTCGACACCAGAATGAAATGGATTGTAAAAAGAATCAAGCATTTTTTTCCACTCTAAATCTCCTTTGGCAATCTCATCAAATTGATTTTCAATAATTGCGGTAAATTGATAATCCATGATGTCTTCAAAATTGTCTTGTAAAAATTCTGTGACAACAACACCTATGTCTGTTGGCGAAAGCTTGTTCTTTTCACGTCCAGTAATTTCAATTTTATCTTCGGTTTCAATTTGGTCTGAGATAAGAGTCATTGATATGTAGCTTCTTTCTTTACCTTCCTTTATTTTCTTTTCAACATAACCTCTTTTCTGTATGGTTGAAATGGTAGGTGCGTATGTAGAAGGTCTGCCAATACCCAATTCTTCTAGCTTTTTTACTAGGGAAGCTTCAACAAATCGAGAAGGAGGTCTACTAAATCGTTCATTAGAATTAATTTCTATGCGTTCAGCTGATTCTCCTGCCTCAACTTTGGGCAACAACCCCTGGGTGTCCTCATCTTCTCCTTCCGAAATTTTACTTTCAATGTAAACAGATAAAAAGCCATCAAAAATGATAACCTCGCCTTTACATAGGAAAGATTTTTCCAATGTGTCAGCACCTATTTTCACAGTCGTTCTCTCCAATTTTGCATCACTCATCTGGCTTGAGATAGCTCTTTTCCAGATTAAATCATACAGCTTATTCTCATCGCTTTCCATGTGAACTTCACTTGTTGAGAAATCAGATGGTCTAATGGCTTCGTGAGCTTCTTGGGCACCACTAGATTTTGTTCTGTATTTTTGCTCATTTGAATAGGCAGCACCATACCTTTTTGTGATGGCTTCCTTTGCACTATTTCTAGCAGTTTCAGATAGGTTTACGGAGTCAGTTCTCATGTATGTTATGTGACCTGATTCATATAATCTTTGGGCAACGGACATTGTGCGCGATACTGAAAAACCAAGTTTTAAACTTGCCTCTTGCTGGAGCGTAGATGTTGTAAATGGTGCTGTAGGTTTTTTCGTTGCAGGTTTCTTTTGAACATCTTGAACTTTAAAATCAGCAGTAATACAAGAAGAAAGAAAAGTATTCGTTTCTTCTTTACTCTCGAAGGAACCGCTTATGTCTCCTTTAATCTTTCCGTTTTTAACCTTAAATACACCAGAGGTTTTAAAAAACGATGTAGAGTTGTGCGCTAAAATTTCTTTTTCTCTTTCAACAATGAGTTTAACTGCCACTGATTGCACACGCCCAGCGGATAAACTTGGCCTCACTTTTCTCCACAATACTGGAGATAGCTCAAAACCAACAATGCGATCTAAAATACGTCGTGCCTGTTGCGCGTCAACTAATTTTTGGTTTACACTTCGGTAATTTGTTATTGCCTTTAAAATTGCTTTTTT
>JAKMFD010000179.1 GCA_022425625.1 Crocinitomicaceae bacterium
GTTTTTCATTCTAGAATGGATGGTATTCTACTAGCAGATCCTATCTCCGCAATTTATACCCCTTTTTCAATCATTCTGATTTATGAAATTTACCTTCTGGTTCATTATCTACCGAGGTCTTTTACAACCTCAGTTTCAAAACAATTTGAAATAATATCGCTGATTGTAATTCGTAGAATATTTGGGGAAATACCTCATATTGATCTTATGGCATCTTGGTTCAGTGCGAAGCCGAATCTACAGCTCATTTATGACCTTATTGGAATTCTAATTTTGTTCTTTCTAATCTATTTATTTAACAAGAGTAGATCTCAATTGGTCAAAGGAAAACTTTCAGATAACCTCAAACGTTTTGTTAATTCTAAAAGAGCAGTTAGTTTGGTGTTACTTCCCGTTTTAATCATAACCAGTTTATACAGCTTATTTTATTGGATTGGCTCTCAGTTATCAGGAGTTGCAGTGACTTCGTCATATCATTTGAATGCCATATTTTACAATGAGTTTTTTACGATTCTAATTCTAGCAGATGTATTTATCTTATTGCTTTCATTTCAGTATACGGAACGATACAGTCAGCTTATAAGGAATACAGGTTTTGTTATATGTACAATTCTTATTCGGTTGTCCTTTGCTACCGACGGATTAACCAATATTGCGCTTATAATTTCTAGTGTTCTATTCGGTCTTTTAGTGTTGAGAATTTATCAAGCTACAGAAAGTTCCTTACAACATCAGCAGTAACAAAGTTGGTATATAATTAATTGGCACATCATTTGTTTTATTCTAGATGAATCTAAGCAATTGTGAAAAAAATAACCGCTAGTTTATTATTGGTTTTATATCTATTAATGACGCATTCTTTTTTTGCTCAAGTAAAGCCTATGTACTCTAATTTTGGGGCACAATTGAAACTTTGTGGATTACGCAGCAGTCCAAGAGAATTACTGCCTTCCCTATATTTTAAGGGAACCCATCTTTTTAATCATAATCGACATTTTATATTCCCAAATTTGACAGTTGGAAATTCTATTTATCCAACACTTGCCTTTGCTGGGGATAAGTCTCAAGGTGGCATTATATTAGGTGTTGAAGTACCTGTGGCTTTGGAGATGTATTATGGAAATATTGAATCTGATTATTTCTTCTTGGGCATTGGTCTAGCCGCTTGCGCATATGCCCTGAGGGAGCACGAAAGTTTTTATGGTTTTGGCCCATATTTGGCTTTTGGAGGAGATATTCCAATTTGGAGAGGAGATTTTGGATGGAAGTTTGACTTTACACTTTATAACTCGGAAGCGTCTTCCTTACATTTTAATCTCGGAATTTTTTATCAAATTGGCTATGGCTACTAGGTTATTTAGACAAGTGTAATTTTTTGTGAGCCAACAACAATTATATCACCTTTTATGCATTTTGCGCGTCGCCTTAACTCAATGTCACCATTTCTAAGGACCTCTTCAGAATCTACGATCATCTTTGCATGCCCTCCAGTTTGAGCTATACCTAATGCTTTAAGAAGTGCTAATAATTCAATGTAGGGACCTTCTATTTTAAATTCGGAATTATTTCCCATTGAGTTCCATTGCTTTAAGGGTATTCATCATCAATGAAGCTATTGTCATAGGTCCTACGCCACCAGGCACAGGAGTGATATAGCTAGCTTTTGAGGATGCGTCTTTAAAATTGACATCTCCAACAAGTCTCCATCCACGTTCTCGCGAGGCGTCATCAACTCGAGTTGTACCCACATCAATAATGACAGCACCTTCTTTAATCATATCTGCCGACACAAATTCTGGCCTTCCAATCGCAGCAATTAATATATCTGCCTGAAGACAAAGTTCTTTAAGATTTTTTGTTCTAGAGTGCGTTAGTGTGACTGTACAATTTCCAGGATTGGAATTTCTACTAAGCATCATGCTGAGCGGTGTGCCTACAATGTTACTTCTTCCTATGATTACACAGTGTTTTCCTGAAGTTTCAATTTCATATCTGCGCATTAGCTCGATAATACCCGCAGGGGTTGCGGGAAGAAAGCCAGGTAGATTTAGCATCATATTTCCAAGATTCATCGGATGGAAGCCGTCTACATCTTTGTTAGGGCTAATTGTATCTGTGATTTTTGTTTCATTTATATGATGTGGAAGTGGAAGCTGAACGATGAAGCCATCAATATTTTGGTCCTCGTTAAGCTCGATAACCTTAGCTAATAAGGTGTCCTCTGAAACGTTTTCATCAAAACGAATTAAAGTGCTATCAAATCCAATCTCCTCACAAGCTTTAACCTTTGCGGTTACGTAGGATAGGGAACCGCCATCACTCCCAACAAGCACTGCAGCAAGGTGTGGTGTCTTTTTACCTAATTCTTTTCTAATCAAAACTTTTTCTTGAAGTTCCTTTCTGATTTGAAGAGCTGTTTCCTTTCCATTAAGACGTTGCATGACTTTTTTTTACAAAGATAATAAGCGAAGTATTTCGAAAGGTCTAAAACATCGTATCTTTGTAAAAACTATTTAACAATGAGATATTTTTTTCAACTAATTTTCGTTTTGTGCACATTTACTTATGTTGCACAAACTGAGTATGATGGTTCTGAGATTGGTGTGGAGGTTTTTGCAGCAAGAGCTGGTTCTAATGGCGGTACGATGGGGTTTGGATTAAAATATGCCGCAATTCTCAATAAAAATTTTGCAGTTGGCCCTTCTTTTAGGTATCATAGAACTTGGAATTATTTATACAATGGTTTGGCCGGTGATATACCGTCAAGTGCGAGTATATACGGCGGTGGCTTTTTTGCCCATGCCAGATATAAGGATGCTCTTTTTGGCGGTGTTGAGTTTGAACTCTTAAAGACACCGTTTAATTTTAGCCAAACTGGTGGTGAATTCAAACCTTGGATTGCAACACTGTTTATTGGAGGGGGGTTTTCAAAACTTTACAACAAAGTAAGAATTAATCTAGGTGTATTTTATGATGTGATTGACGCTGAAAATAGTCCATTTCGCCCCAATTATTCAATCAGGATAAAAAATAGTGAAGGTCAAACACAACGAATTTTACCAGTAATTTATCGTATTAACTTCTTTTTCCCAATAGGTTTAAATAAAGAGTAAATAATGAAAATCGGAATTGTATTGTATCCTACATTTGGTGGGAGTGGAGTAGTGGCTACCGAACTCGGGAAAGCTCTTGCGAAAAAAGGACATGAGATTCATTTTATTACGTACTCACAGCCTGTGCGCCTAGGTGGCTTCACAGAAAATGTTTTTTACCATGAGGTTTCTGTTTCGGATTATCCGTTATTTGACTTTCAGCCCTATGAAACAGAGCTTGCAAGTAAGATGGTGGATGTCGTTAAATATGAAAAACTTGATCTTATCCATGTTCACTACGCTATTCCTCATGCTTCAGCTGCCTTTATGGCGAAGCAAATTTTGAAAACGCAAGGAATAACAATTCCATACGTCACAACCCTTCATGGTACGGATATTACGCTTGTAGGACGAGACCCCTCTTTTGAACCAGTAATTACATTCTGTATCAATGAGTCTGACGCAGTTACAGCTGTTTCAGAAAGTCTTAAAAAAGATACCTTAAAACATTTTAATGTAAAGAATGAGATAACGGTAGTACCTAATTTTATTGCTCTAGATAAAAAACGCACGGACAGTAAAATTAATAGAGGGCTGTATGCATCGCCTGACGAAAAAATAATCAGCCATATTTCTAATTTTCGAAAAGTGAAACGTGTCGAAGATGTTATTCGTGTATTCGCTGAAACAATAAAAAAAGTACCCTCAAAACTTTTGTTTGTTGGAGATGGTCCAGAAAGGTATGGTTGCGAGCAGTTATGCCGCGAATTGTCTTTGTGCGAGCATATACTATTCCTTGGCAAGATTAGAGATACTTCAGATGTTTTGGCAATATCAGATGCTTTTCTTTTACCTTCAGAAACAGAAAGCTTTGGCCTAGCGGCACTCGAAGCAATGTCTATGGGTGTCCCAGTTGTTTCTAGTAATTCTGGAGGTATACCAGAGGTTAATGAAAATGGTTTTTCAGGTTTTTTATCAGATGTTGGTGATGTGAACGATATGTCAAAGAATTTAGTGCATATTCTTACTGAGAATAGGCTTGATTCGTTTAGGGACAATGCTTTAGTTCAAGCTCAAAAGTTTGCAATATCGAAGGTGCTGCCCATGTATGAAGATATTTATACTAAATTAGTAAGGTAAGCATCCAGTAATTTAATTTGGTGTTCTGATTGCGAAATATGTCCTCAAAAAAGAAAATAGACAGTTGGATTTCTTCTAGAAAAAAAAGATTAGAATCTTTCAAGGCTGAAGAGCTGTTTCCTTTGCTTCTCGCGGGAGATAAAAATGCATTGAGCTCTGCAATAACGCTTATTGAAAGCACCCATCCCAATGCACGACATGAAGCCAACAAGCTTATTGATTTATGTGCAGCACATCCAACTAGTTCATGGCGTATTGGTATTACGGGAGTTCCAGGAGTGGGGAAAAGCACTTTTATTGAGGCATTTGGCGCTCAAATATTAGAGGCAGGTCATAAACTTGCAGTATTGGCAGTTGATCCATCTTCGAATGTCTCTGGTGGAAGCATCCTCGGAGATAAAACAAGAATGAATACCTTATCGAAAGAGGAGAATGCATTCATAAGACCCACGGCAGCCGCTGGAAATTTAGGGGGCGTTGCCCGGTGTTCGAGAGACGCAATGCTTTTATGTGAAACTGCTGGTTTTGATATTATTCTTATTGAAACTGTAGGAGTAGGGCAGTCTGAAACTATGGTTCATGGTATGGTAGATTATTTTCTTTTACTTCTTTTGGCGGGTGCAGGTGATGAGCTCCAAGGAATGAAGCGAGGAATTATGGAGCTAGCTGATACCATTCTAATTACTAAGGCAGATTCAGGCAATGAAAAGGCATCTCAACTTGCAGCGCGTTCTTATGCCAATGCTGTTCATTTATTCCCTGCTAAAGAAAGTGATTGGATTACAAATGTATTAACAACGAGTAGTCTCGATAATAAGGGGCTTACTGAGGCCTGGGAGAACTTAAAAAGCTTTTTTAATGTGACTGTTGGTAATGGCTTCTTTTTAAAGAATCGAAGGGTACAAAATTCACGTTTTTTAAGAGAAAACTTTGCGCATTTAATTCTTAATGAAATTGATTCAAACGAGACGCTTAAAAGTGATCTAAATCTACTTGAACAAAAATTAGCAGAGGGAACCATCAATCCTGGTCAAGCGGTAGATTTACTTTTCAAGAAGTACAAAGAATTTCTGTTATCTCAAGCTTAAAAAAATTACTGAATTAGTAGTTTTTTTGTGTAATTGTTTTCCCCAATTGTAAGGTGTAAAAAGACAATTCCAGTTTTTATATTTTTAGGAATAGTTAAACCTGTTGAATGTATCAATTTTCCCTTTTTAAGCTCAGCCCCAAGTGTATTAATGATGAAATAATCACCACTAATTGCCTCTGAAAAATTTAGCCTTTCGCCAGGGCTTATATCATTTGGGTATGCCGTAACTTTTTTTCTGATTGATTCTGAAAGATGTGACAATTCATTTATCCTGCAAAGGCCACCATTAAACGTTCCAGCCCATAAGGTGTTGTTACCATCGTATTTAAGACAAAGAATATGATTATCGGTTAGGTCCGAATTCCCTGTGTTTAAATGCGTATATTGATTCAAGAATTTAGTCACTATACCATTGGTTTCGGTTCCTATATATATTTCACCTTGCATGCCATGCTGCATACACAGAAGGCTATTTGATTCGATTGGGCTATTATTCGAGTTGAAAATATTCCAAGGTCCACCAAAGCCCTCATCTAAAATTAATCCAGCGGCAGGAGAAATTAACCATACTTTTCCGTTGCTATCAATTTGAATATCAAGCACCGAATTATCAGGCAATTCGGAGCTAATAATTGTGTGATTCGTATAATTATTATCGATGTCAAAATAAAGTACGCCACCATTAATAGTACCAACATACTTTGTGCTTTCTCCCACACATATTGAGGTGATATTATTCGATAATAAACCATCATCGCTTGTAAAAGAATACCAAGAAGTTCGATCAAAAATATAAATTCCTTCTGTTGTTGCGATCCAAATGTCACCTGTGTTATCAACGTCAATTGCTCTTACAAGAAAATCACCTAAACCTGAATTTAAAGGGGTATAGTTGCTCCATGTAAGTCCATCATATTTATACAAGCCTCCTTGAACAGTACCTACCCATAATAAGGAATCACCATCATTTTTCAACGCTCGAATATCATTATCTAATAAACCACTATTTGTTTCATTAAAAACAGTCCAGCTGGATCCATTCTCTATCTTAGCGAGTCCTTGATCTGTTCCTATCCAAATAGCAGACAACGACGTTTCTAAACATCTTATGGTATTAAATGGTAACGGTGAATTTTCGGTAGTATAGCTCTGAACCAATTGTGCTTGCCCCTCAAAGGCAAGCACAATTATTGATAAGATTAAAAAAAACCTTACGGTCTTATTCATTTTTGATGACTAACCTTTCTGAATGAACTAGATTTCCTGAAGAAAGTATAACGGAATATATGCCGTCGGAAACATTTTTCAAATTAACATTGTGATTATTCATTCCAGCGCCGTCTTGAAATCTTTTTTTATAAATGCGTTTTCCGGCACTATTAATAATTTCTATTTCTACTTTCTCTTTATCAGAGAGTCCATAGGAAATCTCAAATACACCATTAGAAGGGTTCGGGGAGATACCGATGGTATTTTCAATTGTCAATCCACTGATGTCTGCACAAGATTCTACAATAACTTCGACAAGTACAGAGTTACTCGTGCAATTGTTTTCAAGAGCTTGAACATAAAAGTTTGTTGTTTCAGTCAATACTGGAGTTGAAAAAGTAGTACCTGTGCCTAGCAGATTTCCAGCTTCATTATACCAGTTAAGAGTTCCTGTTCCTGATGCACTCAGCTGCGCCACTTCATTAACGCATATGGTTGTACCCGAAGCTTCAGGGTCGGATGGATCTGCAACTGTTATTTCAACTGGAACTAGATCACTAGTGCACGTGCCATTTTGAGTTTCAACTTCCCAATCATAGAAGTAGTAATAATATGATGAGCTAGAGGTTGCGCCAACAATTGATAGAATATCCTCCAAAATATATGGATAAGTAGCAGAGTTGTTGTTTCTGTATAAACCTCCATTAGGCAAATTGGTTCCTACCAATTGATAATTATAGCCTACAGGAATTTCAAAATTTAAATCTACTCGGCTCGCACCAGCGGGAACAGTTTCTGTTAAAGATTCAATTACAGTTCCATCTTCATCTTGAAATTCTATAGTGATACTTCCGCCTTCTAATGCGTAAACCAAAACACTTTTAAGTGTAAAAGGAATGTATGCATGGAATATACCTCCTTGCGTAGAGGTAAGGTATCCACCACCACCAATTCCATTCGAGTATGGTTCAGCATTTACTATTTCTGTGTATGAATCTGTATTTTGAACCCATATTGTCATGTTTTCAACAAGTGGATTTGTAGTATATGTATTTCCGCTAAGTAAAAAATTCCCTTCATCATCAAACCATTCAACATCTCCCGTTGATGTTGCTTCTAGGCTGACGGAGGACCCTGTACAATCCGAGGCATCATTAACTTGAGGTGCATTGGGTACTGCGCTACTAACAACATATGGAAGTGAGGTGTTAGAGCCACAGAAATTAGTAACCGTGCATGTATAACTTCCAGGCTCGGTAACCACTATACTTTGGGTTATAGCGCCATTGGACCACAAGAACTCAGTACCCGCAGTTGCTGTCAAAGTGATGGATTGACCTAGGCAGAGGTTATTAGAACCACTTGAATTTATCGTTGGCAGTACACCTGAGTTTTCAGGATGCTGCATAGTTAAGGTTACAGGTACAGCGGTATAATTATTATCCTCGTTTTCTTCTTCGAAATAGTTGTTTTTATCAACTTCCATTACGATGTAATAATCTCCATTACATGTATTCTCTGGTACATTGATCCACATGCCATCTAACCAATAACCATAGACATCTGTCCAGCCAGAAGAAATACCTTGCTCTACAACCGAACAACCATAGCTTCCGCCCCCAAGATTCCAATTAGTAAAGTCGTCATTTGCCATAACATTTCCACCATTGAAGGTCGTATTGTCATCTCTGCAATGTCCATAATATGTGCTGCCTGCGGTGTTTCCACACTGTCCATAATCCATTAGGCAAAATCCGATTTTTGCACCATCACCAACGATGGGCCAATTTAATGGATTTGGATCGCTCGTTGGTATTCTTAGCGTCATTACGGCCCAATCATCCACATGATTGTGACCATGACTTTCATGGTAAGTCATACTTCCTGTCCAGGTGTCCACATAATTCATATTGTCTCCCTCTTTTTTGTATACCCTTTGTAAAAGCATTTGTTTTGGGTTCTCCTCTCCATTTGGACATGAAAAAGAACCTGAACCATTTACGCCGTATATCGTATCATTTCCACAAATAAACGCTCGATTACCATTTGAATCTACACCTCTCACAGTAAACGAACCATGACCGATATTGGGGGTAGATCCAGTAACTCTTAATCGCCCATCATCTGGACCTTGATTGTTAAAATTTTGCCCTGCGCCGCTCTGAGGATATTCAATCCATCCATTATCAGCAATGCCCTGCCAGGACGCAGTTATATCCGGTAGAAGAAGACAATTATTAGTTCCATCAGCGCATTCGCAGCTCGTTGCATTTGTTGTTGTGCATTGACCTAAATAATTGAAAGAAAGGGCAACAACACTTAAAAGTGAATAGAAAATTTTCATAGTTTAGTTTTGGTACCTCAATATACTGATTTCAAATGTGATAAAAGAATATTAGTGAGTAAATAGGATATTGTAATCATCAAAAACAGATTATCTTTGGTTAATATGATGCCGAAACTGTATAGTATTGTCAAATTGAGATGCCCAAAATGCTTATATGGAAGATTTTTTGAATCCCATGTCTATGATTTAAAACGTATTGGAAATGTGTTAGATGAATGCCCAAAATGCAGAACAAACTACATTCCTGAACCAGGATTTTATTTTGGGGCGATGTATGTGTCTTATGGCTTGGGTGTTGCAATCTTTGTTGCAATATGGGTGGGCGCTAATCTGTTTTTTGGAGCTGTTTCTGTTTGGATTCAGATTTCAATTTTAACTGCTTTGATAATCATTTTGAGTCCTTTAATATTTGCCTTGTCTAAAATCATTTATGCTAATATTTTTATTCATTTCGATAAAGAGATAAATAAGAAGATAGGCACTGATAATTAAAAGCTCAAGTCCTTTTTGTAATTTCGAATCAAATCAATGTAAAAATGAAAAACAACTACTTCAAATTTTTATTTATTCTATCTTATTGCCTGTTGATGAAGGTAGATTCTCAAGCTCAAATTATTACCAATGATTTTTCTCCTGTGGTTGTTATCGATGCAGCAGATGATCCTTACGCTTTTGATTTTAACGGTGATGGAGTAATTGAATTTTACTTTTTGGTTCAAGATTTGAGTGGTGATACAACGATTTCAGGTCTTCCTGCGACTTATGACGGGTCCGGATCACTTTTAGGTTGTGCTAATGGTATGCCAACTGGAGTAACATCTGCCGAAACCTCGGCATTTGATGTCTCACTTTTGAATGCGGGTGATGAATTAACCGTTTTTCAAGAATATGGCTCAGATACAAGTTATGCTTTGGGTATAGACCTTGTAATTAATACTGCAATTATCGGAAGTCTGCCTTATCAATATGGTGCATTTTTGGGAAATCAAGGTTTCTTGGGTGCTATGTTCGATATTGGAGGTAGTCTGCATTTAGGTTGGATTGAGGTTTCTGTTTTATCTGATGGAAGTCAAATTACATTGCATTCATACGGTTATGACGCCTCTCAAGGTGGAAATCCACTAC
>JAKMFD010000175.1 GCA_022425625.1 Crocinitomicaceae bacterium
GTATAAAGGCTCTGTTTCCACAGCTATTACTAAATCTGATGAGCGATATAAGGTATCACCTGTTGCATTAAATGCTTCAAAATAATAAACTCCCGGGGTGCTAATTGTGATAGTTGAGTCTTGTGAACCGTTACTCCAATTGTAATTAATAAAACCCTCTAAAGAAAGAACGACACTATCTCCTTCACATAGCAGGAGCGTATCAGTATTTTCAATCAAAGGAAATTCGACGGAGATATATAATTCTTCAAGTATTGTAATCGATTGGTTCGCAGGTACTGCATATCTTTTAGCAATCAAACCACTAGGGAATTTTACAAATATAGAGTCTACAAATTCCGCCATGCCTATTCCAAATATTTTGTGTTGTGAATTTTGAGCGCAAAGCTGTTCTCCACAGAATACGGTTTGAAGTTGTTGTGTTCCATCGACAAAAACTCTTATTTCTGCTCCAATAGCCATACGGTTTGATATGGTTCCTTTAGGTGTAATTTTAATATAATTATTAAGGTTGGTGCTATTCATAAGGATGTTAGGTGCCACATTTTGATTTAAAACAACTACATCATAGAACCCATCATTGTTGATGTCACCTTTCACTGGGCAAAAAGAAACTGTTGTGACATTTCCAATAATTGAATCGTTTATTTTAGTAAAACTTTCACCACTGTTGTTTCGATATAGGATTGAATTAGTTAGAGCTCCCGCATTATTTATTGCATTACCTGTCGCGATGTATAAATCCTCATACATATCATTGTTGTAGTCAACCCAGAGAGCTCCCCATCCAAAATCATTAACCGACATATTATATTCCTGTGCCTTATTTGTAAATGAATTTCCGTTATTGTTTTCAAAAAGTTTATAATGATAAGGGCCTTCTCCCGATAAGGAGGTTAATCCGAAATCAGTCAGGAAGATATCCTGAAATCCATCATTATTATAGTCGGATATAGAGCTAGTCATTGGGTTTTGTCCATCGTTTGAAATGCCTAATGATGCTGCAACATCAATAAATGATAGCTGTGAACTTGCGTTCATGGTATTTTTGTAGAGTGCATCTACACCAAAAGATCGATCATTTATAACATGTAAATCAATATCGTCATCATTGTTGTAATCAAACCAAACACCCATAAATGACGGTTGTGTATTGTTATCTATTGCTAATTGAATGGAGCGCTCTAAAAAAGTGCCATTCCCCTGATTCTCGAAATACATATTGTGACTGCTTCCAGTTGGATCTGAATAGTCAGCGATATATAGGTCGAGGTCGTTGTCTTTGTCAGGATCAGCAAAACTGAATCCATATGGATGGCTCACAGAAGGGTAGATACCAGAAGATATGCTTACATCCTCGAAGTTAAATCCTCCAATATTTCTGTAAAGGCTAACTCCGAAGTCATCATATGAAATACAAAGGTCTATATTGCCATCGTTATCGTAATCAACCCATGTAATCTGTCGAATGATACCCTCGCTATATAATAAAGAAGCTATTTTTTCAAATTGACCTTGATTGTTTTTATAGAAAATGATAGAGTCATTGTGCATGGGATAGGTAATGTCATCCCAACCATCTTCATCAAAATCAAAGAATGACATGCCGTTTGAATTGGATAATGAGAAGTTTTGGAAAACTTCGATTTCCTGATCAGAAGAAATATCGATTAGCTGCTGACAAATAGAGGTCGAACCTATAAGAAACAGCGCTCCAAAAAGAATATATCTTATCATAGTATAATGAGTCTAAGTGTTTCTTGTTGTACTTTCAAAATATAAATTCCGGAGGAAAGTTGAGATGTCATAATTTGAGTTTCATGATTTTCTGTAAGTGATTTATACAGAAGTTTACCTGCACTATTGTAGAGTTTAATTTCTGCTCCTTGATATTCATTGGGTATATTCACAAGATTGACGGGTTGGCCTGAGGTAACTATATTAGGATGAAGCGCGATCGGTTCATACTGATTGGGAATAATTTCAACTGCCCCTTCAATGGTTAAAAAGCTTTCCTCTTGAAATTCAACTAAAGCATTTCCCGCTAAATCAGCGCCCTCTGAAATTTCAATTGCATGCAACTGTTGGTTTTGGCCCCCTGAGATTAACTCAAAGGATGTAATTAAGGAATCTTCCGTAATCCATTGTATATTGTTTTGGTTTAGAATTACAGGAGAAATGATTAATGGATTATAATTAATTGTAGGCAGTATATCTGTATCCATTGGCTCATCAAAGCTTAAGGATATATTTAAAAGATTATTCGTTTCGTTCAGTGTATATGTATTTGCTGCAATATCAATAATTGAAGGGTTCTTTGTGTCTAGCATTATAAATACAGGAAAGGTTTTATTTTCCTGCGAATTTTGAGATCTATCTGCACCTAATGCAATCTTTAAATCAATACTGTCAATTTCGATATTTTCATCCAGAATTTGAAAATAGGCTCTATAATTCAATGAGTCTGTATAACCACTCTCTAAAACATTATATTGAATAGATCCATTTACATTCGTGCTTCCTTCAAAATAAACTAGAGGTTGAATTTGGATATCCATGGGCTCGTCAAATTCGATTTCAACATAATTATTATTAGCACCCACAATTTGATCAGATATTATTTCAAAAGAAGAGGCGGCTGAAATGACCTCCGGATGATTTAAATCAGACACTAGTCTGTCCATGTACAAGCTATCAATAATCATATTTCCGTTGTGGTCCACAGCGCTTATGCAATTAAGATCTAGAGCTATTAAGTTGTTTGTATCCGGAAGGGCCCATATCTCAGCTTCAAAAGTAGTGGAGTCAATCCATTGACTTTGAAATGGATTCATTACCAGACTATTGTATAATTCTGAATTATTTTGAAATAGCAGTTCAGGCTCTATAGCTACGTTCATTGCCTCATTGAAGGAAATTGTTCCTGTAAATATTGGATTGTTATTTAAATCATCAATATTAATGAGAGTATCGGAGAATACAATATTTGAAATACCGGGATTTTTAGTGTCAATTTCAATTGTCTCTATAGGTAATGAGTTTGATAACGGATTTCCATGGATATCTATGATATTATTAATTTCAAATTGAACTGCATCAATCTCTTCATCGTAATCCGCAACATTCAGATGTGCTTTATGGGATATAGGGCTAAGCCAAATAGAATTAATATTATCCTGGCTTAAGGTTGGGTTCATGTAGTTCTCACCAAA
>JAKMFD010000177.1 GCA_022425625.1 Crocinitomicaceae bacterium
CATATGGGCTTGCGGTCTGGACGGGACTCGAACCCGCGACCCCCTGCGTGACAGGCAGGTATTCTAACCAACTGAACTACCAGACCATATTTTTAATCTTGCGATCTCTGACAACAGTCAGATTCAAAAATGTTCGTTCCTAAAAAGGAGATACAAAAGTAAGCTTAATTTTTCGAATGCAAAACACTTTTTTAAAAAATCATTTGTAACAT
Organism: Crocinitomicaceae bacterium; assembly: GCA_022425625.1. Classification (GTDB taxonomy): domain Bacteria; phylum Bacteroidota; class Bacteroidia; order Flavobacteriales_D; family Crocinitomicaceae; genus UBA952. The sequence continues at coordinate 213 of JAKMFD010000177.1, forward strand.
TTTTACTAAATTGAATTTTATATATAACGCCTTATGTACATACCTCGGATTTTACTTTTTTTTGCCTTTCCTTTTAGTTGTGTTTTAGGCCAAGAAATAGCGGTGCTAAACAATGAAAAGGTGAGTATAAGTTGTTTAAATCAACTAAATACAAATTTCAGAGAATGTAATCTTTCTATTATGCCAAATGGGAAAGAGCTTTATTTTATGTCTACAAGAAGAAAGCCTTTCAATAAATCATTCGGGGATGGAGATATCTATAAGTCAACATATGTGGATTCAACCTGGACTAATCCTGAGTATATTGATCAAATCAATACTAATAATGGTGAAGATGAGCCATCAGTTTCCTATGATGGTGAAAATATTTATTTCCAAAGTTGGCTGAATTCTTGGGAGTCCTCCGGAGGACCTTATTATGTAGCTGAATTAGATAATGGTAAATTGAAAAATGTTAAAGGATTAGGAGGGGGGATTAATCAGTTCTTTAGAAAACATTTCCGAAGCAATTTGGGCTATGCTACTGATGGCATGGCTATTTCTCCTGACGGAAATCTTTTTATAGTTGCTTGCGGACCCAGCTATAAAGGAAAAATGGACCTTTATTTTAGTATCAAAAAGCATGGTGTATGGACCTTTCCAAAACTCTTAAATGCAAGTACAATTGGGGATGAACGCTCTGTATACATAGCTGCTGATAATAAAACCATTTACTTTTCTTCTGACGGATATGATGGTTTTGGTAAGCTAGATATCTATAAAACTACATGGAACGGCGTTAACGCAGAGGAACCTATGAATATTGGAAAACCGTTTAATACGCGAAAGGATGATATGGGTTTTGTAATTTCAGGAAGGGGAGAAGCGGCCTATTTTATAAGGGATTTAGATATTTATTATGCAGATTTAAGGGGTAAAAAAAAATCTTTAAAGCCTGATCCTAGTGTTTTGGTATATGGTAAAATTATGTTTAATGATACCCCTGTTCAAAAGCCAGTTCGTATCGTGTCAGAAGGTTTGATTTTAGGAACCACTTATTCAGATGAATATGGAAGATATTCTATCAATGTTCCGTCAGGTTTTTCTATTGCTGATGTTTTTGTTGAAGGCGCTGAAGAGCAATATCAACATTACAAAATAACATCTAAATCCAAACGATACGAAGAATTCAAGGTTGATTTTTTTGCATTTCAGAAGTCTCAAGATGAAAAGGATACTACTATTGAAGTTCCAAGTTCAGAGCTGGAGCAGCATTTGAGTACTATGATTTATTTCGAATTTGATGAGTTTGACCTTTCTTTCGACGAATTAATTAAATTGAAAAACTTAATTCAGTCCATTAATCAAAGTTCTGTAATTTATATTGTGGGTCATACGGATCACACAGGTACTGAGCGATATAATCTTGATTTGTCAAGAAAGCGAGCAATAGCCGTTCAGGATTTTATCATCGAATTTACTGGATTGAACAAAAATCAAATCATTTTGAGATTCGAAGGCGAACGAAATACACTAAATAAAGGAGATACATTAGAGGAAAGATCGCTAAATAGAAGGGTTAGTGTGAAAATAATGAACCACTAATTCCTCAGTATTTTTCCATACTTAACAATGCTTTCAATACGTTCTAGCGTTTTCTTTTCTCTGCAAAGTTCAAGAAATGCTTTTCTTTCTAAGTCCAGCAGGTATTGTTCTGAAACAACTGTGTTTTCTGATAGGTCACCTCCGCACAAAACAAAACCAAGTTTTTCTGAAATTACACGATCATGTTCTGACATGTAGTTTCCTGACAACATTGAGTTGGCCCCTACATATACGATTCCTAGTCCTTCTTGGCCAACAACTGTTATGTTTTTTTCTCTTTTTGGCGGAACATAACCTTTCTCGGAAAGCTCCAAGCATGCGGCTTTAGCTCTTGCTAATTGGTGGTCTCTTGAAACAACCACTTCATCAACACCTTCTCTCAAATAACCATAATCGAATGCTTCATATGCTGACATAGACACCTTCGCTTGACCGACTGTAAGGAATCGATCCCTAAGTCTATTAATTTTAATATCTCCGTTATGCAGCTCATCAGATAGGCGTTTGGCAAATTCCTTGGTACCACCCCCTCCTGGAATGAGACCAACACCAAACTCAACAAGCCCCATATACAATTCTGCGTGAGCAACAACTTTGTCAGCATGAAGAGAAATTTCACATCCCCCTCCTAATGCCATATTATGTGGTGCAACAACAACTGGTATATTGGAATAACGAATTCTCATTGTTGTGTCTTGGAATGCCTTTACTGCAAAATTAAGCTCATCAAAATCTTGATCAGCCGCCATCATAAAAATCATACCTACATTAGCCCCGGCTGAGAAGTTTTGTCCTGTATTTGAAATTACAAGTCCTTTATAATCCTGTTCTGCCAATTCAATGGCTTTATTAATTCCTTGAAGTACTCCACCTCCTATGGTATTCATTTTAGTGTGGAATTCTAGATTTAGAATACCATCCCCAATGTGCACGACGGTACAATCAGCATTTCCCCAAACTTTATTGTCATCTCGAAGCGCGTTGAGGCTTACAAGTTTTTCTGTTCCTGGTATGACTTTATAGCTTTTCGATGCCATATCAAAAAACATTTTTTGTCCATTTTCTAATTTGTAGAATGACGTCATCCCTGCTGCGCGCATTTCCTCAATGGCCTTACCCATTTCCTTATTTGCGTCTTTAATAAATTTCACGCCTTGCTCATAGCCGAATAAATCCCATGATTCAAATGGTCCCAATTCCCAGCCAAATCCGGCCTTCAAGGCATCGTCAATTTTATAAAATTCATCAGATATTTCAGGTATTCTATTTGATACATAAGCCAATAATCCACCAAAGATTCTTCTGTAAAATTCACCAGCTTTATCCATTCCCATAACGAGCATTTTCGTACGTTGTCTGAGGTCCTCAATAGGTTTGGCCATTTCAAGAGTTGGAAATTTAACTTTATCAGGTTTTTTATACTCCAAGGTATTTAGATCTAGCGCAAGTATGGTTTTTTTACCATTTTCATCTTTTGTTTTTTTGTAGAATCCTTGTCCAGATTTAGAGCCAAGCCAATTGTTCTCCACCATTTTCGCTATGTAATCTGGCAATTCAAAAAGTTCTTTTTCTTCATCATCAGGACAATTTTGTTTTAAACCATTGGCTACATGAACAAGCGTATCTAAACCAACTACGTCACAAGTTCTAAAAGTTGCAGATTTAGGTCGTCCTAATATGGGGCCGGACAATTTATCGACTTCACTGACCGTGAATCCCATTTCTTTCACTGCGTGGAAAAGAGCCATTATAGAATAAACACCAACACGATTGGCAATAAAAGCGGGAGTATCCTTGCATAGGACTGTTTTCTTTCCGAGTATTTTTGCTCCGTAATCCATGAGGAATTCAACCACATTATGATCTGTTTGAGGCGTCGGTATGATTTCTAAAAGCTGAAGATAGCGTGGGGGATTGAAGAAATGTGTTCCACAGAAATGTTTTTGAAAGTCCTCACTTCGACCATCGAGCATCATGTGAATTGGAATCCCTGATGTGTTGGAAGAAATTAACGTACCATCGGTTCTGTATTGCTCCACCTTTTCAAACAGCTGCTGCTTGATATCAAGTCTTTCAACAATCACTTCAATGACCCAGTCACAATCTTTTATTTTATGAAGGTCATCATCAAAATTACCGGTTTCAATTCTAGTTGCAAATGATTTTAGATAAATAGGAGAGGGGTTAGATTTAAGCGCAAACTGTAATGATTGATTGACTATTCGATTTCTAACCACTTTAGATTCTAGGGTGAGTCCTTTTTTAGCTTCTGCAGCATCTAATTCCTTGGGTGAAATATCTAAAAGTAATACTTCGCAACCTACATTTGCAAAATGGCAAGCAATTCTTGAACCCATTACTCCTGAGCCTAATACGGCTACTTTTCTAATAAATCTTTTCATATTTTATGTTTATGCTTCTGTGTTCTTATTTATTTCTACCTCTTCAATAGCTAGGTCTACGGCATTCATTACTTTCATAAAACCTTGCAAGTCTCGATCTTTAAATTTCGAGGCGATTTTTCTGTTAAAGTCCAAAAGGAAATCTCGAACCAGTTTTCTTTTTTCAACGCCTTTGGCCGTTAGAAAAATATTCACCTTTCTCTTATCTCCTGCAAATTCTTTTCTCTCAATGAGTCCACTCATTTCCATATTATTTAGGGTTCGAGATAAAGACGTAGGCTCCATGCCCATTTTTGGACCTAGCTGCGTACTGGGTGTTCCGTCTTTTTCAACTATCATGAGAATAAAGCCAACAGACATTGTCATGCCTTCCGTGCTTGCAGTATTGTTATACATGCGCGAGACTCGGTGCCAAGCATGGCGCAACATAAAATCTATGAGTAAAGGTTGTTTTTGCTCCATTAGGAGACTAAAGTAGTAAAAATTTATTATGCACGCATAATTTTACCAAGGAATTTTTGAGATGTATACAGTACCCTTAAAAATGGCTACAAGGGTTTCATTTTGGTTATATA
>JAKMFD010000188.1 GCA_022425625.1 Crocinitomicaceae bacterium
ATTTTACAATTTATGACACCCAAGACTCAAGGAGTCTCATTAAGGATATTATTAAAGGGTTCAATTTAGACGACAAAGCATACAAGCCAAGCCAAGTTTTTGGTAGGATATCTACAGCTAAAAACAATCTTATATCACCTGAGGCATATAATGACAATCCTGAAATAAAGCTAGAAGACAAACAATCTAGAAGACCAGAAATGGGTAGGATTTATACTTCATATATGAATCGGTGCCAACGTTCTGGAGCAATGGATTTTGATGATCTTTTGTACTACACAAATATATTATTAAGAGATTTCCCGGATGTACTGCACTATTATCAGCATAAGTTTAAATATATCCTCGTTGATGAGTATCAAGACACGAACTTCGCACAGTACCTCATCATCAAACAGCTTGCTGCAGCTTATGAAAACATTTGTGTCGTAGGAGATGACGCACAAAGCATCTACTCCTTCAGGGGGGCTAATATTGAGAATATATTAAATTTCAAAAAAGACTACCCAGATTTCACTTTGTTTAAACTTGAGCAGAATTATAGAAGTACAAAAAACATTGTAGAAGCAGCCAATAGTGTTATCAAAAACAATAAGGATCAGATTTATAAAAAAGTCTGGACAGACAATCAAACTGGAGAAAAAATAGAGGTCATTAGAACCCTCACAGATAATGAGGAAGGAAGAGCCATTTCTTCAAAAATATTTGATAAACAAAAACAAGGTGGGACTTTTAATGATTTTGCCATATTATACAGAACCAACAGACAATCGAGAAGCTTTGAAGAAGCGTTAAGAAAACTAAACATACCCTACAAGGTATATGGCGGACTTTCATTTTATCAACGAAAAGAAATTAAAGACCTTCTCGCCTACTTCCGTCTTTCTGCGAATCCAAATGATGAAGAAGCACTAAAACGAGTTATTAACTACCCAAGACGTGCTATTGGAAAAACGAGTATTGAAAAACTCATAATTGCTGCAAATAAATACAGCACGAGTATATGGGAAATCATCTCTGATTTTCAAAAATACCCTGTAGACATCAATAGAGGAACGCAATCAAGAATTGGAGAATTTGTAACAATGATTAAAAGCTTCCAAGTTGAAGTGAACGAAAAGGATGCATTTACACTAGCCGAGCGAATCGCCAAAGCATCCGGCATCATGAAAGAACTTGTTAATGAGAAAAACAAGGGACCCGAAGAAGTGGAGCGTTTTCAAAATATTGAAGAACTACTAGCCGGTATCCAGGAATTTGTAAATAGTAGTGAAGATGATGAAGTAAAAACATTAGCGGACTTTATGTTAGAGGTAGCACTATTAACAGATGCCGACCAAGATAAACCAGAAGAAAAAAACCATGTTTCCCTGATGACCATACACTCTAGTAAAGGTCTAGAATTTCCTAATGTTTTTTTGGTAGGCCTTGAAGAAAATCTTTTCCCTTCTCAAATGGCTCTTCAATCAAGAACAGAGCTAGAGGAAGAACGCAGATTATTCTATGTTGCGGTCACAAGAGCAATGACATCCTGCACGATCTCTTATGCAAGCTCAAGATTTTTATGGGGTCAATCAATAAGCTGCGAACCCTCTCGTTTCTTAGATGAAATTGATGATGCTTACCTTTCATTTAATACGATTCGTAAACCAATTGGCAGAGCAGGGTCAAATCAAGGATTCCCTCAAAGAACAGGTGGCTTGAATAAATCTCTGGGAGGACCTCCTGCCGGCTTGAGATCACTTAAAGAAGTCAAAAGGACACAATCTTCATCAGGCAACGCTGACGGTCTTGTTATTAAGGTGGGTTATGATGTACAACATGAACGCTTTGGTAAAGGAAAGGTTACCAATGTCGAAGGTTCGGGACCTGATCAAAAAGCTACGATATTTTTCCCCCACCACGGAAGCAAGACAATATTGCTTCGGTTTGCAAATCTCGAAATATTAAATTGAGAAAAGTTTGTTAATCTAGACCATTGAATTCATAGACAAAATGAAACCCTTTCGCGATAAAACCCTCGCGATAAAAAAAGCGATGAGAGTCGTGATTGTGTGTAAAAGAATCCAACCCTAAAGATTTACACCCTCTCGTTTTGGCAAGAGTTTTGGCATAATCAATTATCATAGCACCTACTCCTTTTGAGCGCCATTCTTTTGAAACGACAATATGATCTATCTCAAGATACTTTCCACACCAAAGCTTATTACCAATCCAGAGACCCGCGAGGCCAACATTTTTATTTCCTTCATTGACAGAAAGCATCGAGTAGTTATGAGGAATCATGAGCTCTAATTGCTCAGAATATTCTTCGACGGTCATATCTGGATACAACTCCTTTATGAGATCAAAGACACACAACATCTCATCTTTGGTTTTTAATTCTGTGATCTTCATTCTTTATTTTTTAAGATGCGTTTCAAACAACTCGAAGATTCTTCGATATTCATCAGTCCATGACGAAGCCTTTTTAAATCCGTGTGCCTCCACAGGAAAAACTGCCAAATCCCAATCTTTCTTTCCTAATTCAATAAACCGCTGACTCAAACGGACTACGTCTTGAAATTGAACATTATCATCAACCATTCCATGTAGCATCAGTAACGGTTTTTCTAGATTTTCAGCAAAATAAATAGGAGAACTTCTTCTGTAAGCAACAGAGTCAGTTTCAGGATAATTCAAGATGTTACTGGTATACTCGTGATTGTAATGTGCCCAATCGGTTACAGATCTCAATGCCGCTCCACAAGCAAACGCTTTTGGCTCAGTCAATAATGCCATTAGGGTTATAAACCCACCATAGGAACCACCATAAATACCCACACGTTGCTCTTCAATACCGAGAGAATCAATGGCAAATTTTTTAACATCAATATAGTCTTGTAAGTCCTTACCTCCCATATGTCTGTATATGGCAGTTCTATGCTCTCGACCGTAACCATCACTACCTCGATAATCAACATCCATTACCGTATAGCCGTTTGCTACCAATAAATTATGAAACATATATTCTCTGTAATAATTACTCCAAAATTTATGCGCATTCTGAAGATACCCTGCTCCATGAACAAATAACACCGCTGCATTATTGCTCTTAATAGAATCCGGCTTATAAACTCTCAAGTATATGGGTTCTCCATCTGAAGCCTCAAAAGTTTTAACATCTGGGACCATCCAATTAAAACGCTCAAATGATTTGGAGGTACAATGTGTTATTTGCCTTTCAAATCTCTTTTTTGAGCTTTTTGAAATAAACACTTCCCAAGGCTTGTTAATATAGGAATACCGATAAGCAAAGTGTTTTTCATCGGGAGAAACGGTAAGCTCGAAGGCACCATCCCTTGTAAACACTTCTGATAAAGTTCCATTATCAATATTCAATTTATATATCTCTCGATTGCCAGGATGTATTTTATTACATGTTATATAAAAACAAGACGGATCATTGGCTTTCTGAACCTCCCGAACTTCGTATACCCCACTTGTTAATGCCCTTACTTTACCCGATTCGATGTTGTAGGCATAAAGATGGGAAAACCCTGATCTCTCGGATTGAAAGAGAAACTCTGTTTCATTTGAAACCCAATCTAATACTCCTGGAACCATATTCCATGATGAAATACCTGGCCCTCCTATCCATGCTTCATCATGCTCATGAATAAGCTCACGAAAAGAAGCTGCCTCAAGATCTACTAATACAATCCATCGGTCTTTATTGTCTGCTGAGCGTATATCTAGTAAACCTTCTCTTTTTGTGCGTCCAAAAACAATTGGATGTATAAATAAAGAACGATCTTCGTCATATAAGGCACCTACGGTATCTCCGAGATATTTTGGTTTTAAACGAATATCAGACAATACAGAGAAATCCAACCAAGTAATAGAATCTTCACCTAATTTATAAATACCAATAGCTTGATTGGGTTCTTTTGATGACACCTTTGGCCTTGCGTGTTTTGATTGAGCAACTCCATTTGATGTCACATAATCCATATATACGGTACGCTCGTTCTCTGCGGAAAAATATTTTCTTAAGACAACCGAACGAGCTGCTGGGTCAACTTGTAAAGACTGCAGGTCTCCTTTGCCAAGAAATATTTTCTTTCTTTCTGGTTGGGTATCATTTTCTTTTTTAGTTTCATTAAAGAACTCGAACAACTCCTTTTGCTGTTCTTCTAAGTGCAGTTCTCCCTGATTTTTATCGGATTCTTTCTCGTCGGTGAAATTGGTAAGCTGACTTAACACAGGTCCTTTGTTAGATAAATCCCAAACAAATAAATTTTTTCCTTTTTGAAAATAAATCTGATTGGGATCATTTACACGCTGTAAGTTTATAATTCGCTCTTCAGTCTGATACAAGATATTACCTTCATCACTGATTTTATTATAATACCCAATGCCCTCACTTCTTATTTCAAATTGCTTTTGATAAGCACTTTGATCCTCATCGAAAAAGTAAAATTCATTGGTATTAATAGTATCATAAAGCCCACTCTTTAAATCGAAACATATTGTTTTAGTCTCCTGATTAATGGACCGGTCATAACAAACCTGGGATCCACTTGCAGACCAACGAACATTGGTTGGAGGTGAGCCTATAAAATCATATCCTTTCATTATTTCAGAAAGCTCAATCTGCGCATTAAATGATAGAGGTAATGCAAAAATGAGATACAGCATTTTTTTCATAGGCTAAAAATACCAATTTGCTTTTCAAAATCTTTAATTGATTATCATTTTGAGTTTAAGACACAATATATTTTTGATACTTTCGCATACATGAACCGAATCAAACGCTTATTATTCTCAATTTTGAGTGAACAACAGTATCTAAGACTTCTTCATCGTGGGTTCTATGCATTGCTTGATTTAGGATTATTGAAAGGCAATCGTAAATTCAAATTTCATTATAAAATATATTCGATCATCAATAAGAAGGATGTTGTTTTAGATATCGGCGCAAACCTTGGGTATTTTGCAAAATCATTCTCAAGATTAGCCAAAGAAGGTAAAGTCATATGCGTGGAACCGCT
>JAKMFD010000011.1 GCA_022425625.1 Crocinitomicaceae bacterium
CCAGCGTTAAAATTAGCATCTCCGGCTTTTAATATCGTCACTGACAGTATTAATGGAATAGCTCCATCTGTTGCTATTGATACAATAAGAGCGCTAAGTAAGGTTGTAATGAAAGGGCATGTCGAAGATCAAATGGGAAATATTATGACAGACTTTAATGGTATTTTGACACCCTCTATTTTTGACAAAATTAAACTTCAAAAAACCTTAGGTCAAGATCTTTATTCACCAGAGATAGAGTATGAATTACAGCGTAATGTCATATATAAAGGTAAGGTATCTGTCACCAATGGTGCATTTGAATATTCTTTTGTGGTCCCGAAGGATATATCGTTGAATTATGGTAAAGGTAAGATTAGCTACTATGGCTATACGGAAGAACGAGATGCCGGTGGTTACGATACTTCTATCATTATTGGCGGAATTGATCCTAACGGTATCTCTGATGCGATTGGGCCTGAAATCACATTGTTTATGAATGATGAAAATTTTGTTTCAGGCGGACAGACTGATTTTGAACCTATATTACTAGCTAAAATTTTTGATGAAAATGGTGTGAATACTGTAGGTAATGGAATTGGACATGATATCACCGCTATTTTGGATGGCAACTCTTCTGAACCATTTATTTTGAATGATTTCTATGTTGCCGATTTGGATTCTTATCAATCAGGTGAAATACGCTTTCAATTTGATGGATTAACTCCAGGTCGACATTCACTCGAATTTAAAGTGTGGGATGTAAATAACAACTCTTCCAAGAGCACCATCGAGTTTGTAGTTGTTGATAATGAAAATCTAACGCTTCAAAATGTCCTAAACTACCCCAATCCGTTTACAAGTTCTACCGAGTTTATGTTCGAGCATTCTTTTGCATGTAATGAACTTGAGGTACAGATTCAAATCTTTACAGTTTCTGGAAGGTTGGTTCAAACCTTGAATGAAATCATTCCAACTCAAGGATTTAGAGTCAATCAAATATTTTGGGATGGTACAGACAAGTATGGTGATCAATTGGCAAAAGGAGTCTATATTTACCGCGTCAAAGTAAAGGACACAAGTGGTCAAACTGCTGAAAAAACAGAAAAATTAGTCATATTGAAGTAAACGCAACAATAAAACTTTCCCTTTTGCGTATATTTACCAACGATTTTATAGAATTATGAAGAACCTATTTTTAGCCATTGTTTTGGTTTCCCTTTCTCTAACAGCTTTCGCTCAGCCAACAGGAGGCAGTGGGGTGACTGATGAGGACTTACAATTGAATACAATTACGACGGCCTTACCATTTATGTCGATTACGCCTGATTCAAGAGCCGGTGGTATGGGGGATGCAGGTACGGCTTTAAGTCCGAATTCAACTTCTGTTTATTGGAATACATCCATATTAAGCTTTTCGGATCAAACTTCTGAAGTAAGCTTATCCTACACACCATGGTTGCGCCAGCTTACAAATGACATACACCTTTCTTATCTATCAGGTTATTATAAAATAAATAAGTCACATACTGTAGGAGGTGCGTTAAGGTATTTTAGTTTAGGTGAAATTACTTTTACAGATGCTTCGGGAAATGTTATTCGTGATGATAAACCTAGTGAATTTGAAATTACAGGGGCTTATGCCTTGCGTTTGTCTAGAAAATTAAGCATTGGTCTTAATGGAAAGTTTGCATATTCCAATCTTACAGGAGGATTGACCGTTGGTGGCGTCAATACCAAGCCTGGAGTTGTTGGAGCGGCTGATTTGTCTTTTACCTATTACAATGATGATGCGAAAATCGGAAACATAGATGGTGTTTATACTTTTGCTACTACTTTCAATAATATCGGTAATAAGGTGGCATACTCTGAGTTAGCAACTAGAGACTTCATCCCGATGAACTTGAAGATAGGAAATAGCTTTCTAGCCAACTTTGATGCATATAATAAAGTTACCTTTTCTTTGGATTTGCAAAAGTTACTTGTTCCAACACCGCCGAACTATTACTTTGATGGAGAGGATTATATTTTGACATCAGGAATGAATCCTGACGTGGGTGTAATAAATGGAATGCTACAATCCTTTTATGATGCTCCAGGAAACGTCGTTGTTGATGATAATGATGTTCCAGTTGCAGATGCAGATGGTAACTATGAGGTGGTCAAAGGCACTAAGTTTCGTGAAGAATTATCCGAAATTAATATCGCCTTTGGTACTGAATGGTGGTATAATGATGTTTTTGCTGTTCGTGGTGGTGTCTTTTTTGAAAGTAAAAATAAAGGTAATCGTCAATTCATGAATTTAGGAGCTAGTCTTAAGTACAATATGTTTGCGATTGACTTTTCTTACCTAGCCTCATTAAATGGTCGTCAGAGTCCATTAGCGAACACTTTGAGATTTACGGTACGTCTGTATTTAGATCAGGCAGGAACTTCGTCAGAATAATTTTTTACATTTCTTAAATATTTGAATTAGAAGATGTGTGTTTTAATTTATGCACAAGCTTTTTAAATTTCATAGTTGCTTATTTCTTGTAATTCGCTAACACACTTTATTTATATTTGTATTATGAAATTTAATCCAGATTACTCGAACAAAGAGTCCCTTTTGTCCTTATATCAAAAGCCTTTATTAGAGCTTGTATTTGAGGCTGCAACAATTCATCGTAAATATCATAATCCAAGAGAAGTTCAAATGTCTTCTTTGTTAAGTATTAAGACTGGAGGCTGTCCTGAGGATTGTGGATATTGTCCGCAAGCGGCAAGATATCATACGGATGTTGATGCCGAGGGTATTATGAAAGTTGAGGATGTCTTGGAACAAGCAAAGAATGCGAAATCAAATGGTTCTTCTAGACTTTGTATGGGAGCCGCATGGAGAGAAGTTAAGGATAACCGCGACTTTGATAAAGTTGTTGAAATGGTTCAAGGTGTCAATGATTTGGGTATGGAAGTTTGTTGCACGTTAGGAATGATGAACGAGAATCAAGCAAAACGTTTAAAAAATGCGGGTTTATTTGCATATAATCACAATCTAGACAGCTCGAAAGAATTTTATTCAGATGTAATTTCTACTAGAGAATATGAGCAGCGTCTCGACACTATTGATAATGCTAGAAAAGCGGGAATATCAGTATGTTCAGGTGGAATAATTGGCATGGGTGAAACAGAAGAAGATCGCATTGGATTATTGATGAGCTATATGGAGATGGAAAACCCACCTGAGTCTATACCGATTAATGCACTCGTAGCGGTTGAAGGAACACCTTTAGAGGATCAGAAGCCAATTGAACAATGGGAATTGATAAGAATGGTTGCTACAACAAGAATAGCTTTCCCTAATTCTATAGTTCGACTTTCAGCTGGACGTACGAAAATGTCAATGGAGGCTCAAGCCCTTTGTTTTATGGCTGGAGCGGGTTCTATATTTGCAGGAGATAAATTACTGACGACACCAAACCCTGAATTTAACGAGGATAAAGAAATGTTCTCCATTCTAGGATTGATAGCGAAAGAATCATTTGCGGATGGTGAACAGCCGGTAACCAATCCTGATCCAATCTTAATTGAAAAGAAAAGAATCGCAGCAGAAAGAGCGGCAGCATATGTTGAAGCAAAGCAAAATAAGTCGAATAAATCCTTTCAGCCTAGAACAGTGACCAAAGTTGAAACTCTAGATGAATGAAAGACTGCTTAATAAGCTTATCAAGCGTAAAGCATCAGGGACACTAAGAACCTTACAAATTCCCGAAACGGGAATAGATTTTTTTTCCAACGATTACATTGGTCTTTCAAAAATTAATATACCAACCTCCAAGGAGCCAAATGGATCAACTGGTTCTCGTCTTCTATCTGGGAATTCTCCTGAGGCGGAGCGATGTGAGCTGAAACTGGCGAAGCATTTCAAGGCAGAAGCAGCTTTAATTTATAATTCTGGTTATGCAGCCAATATTGGATTACTATCCGCTATACTGCAAAGGGGTGATTTGGTGTTTTATGACCAATATGTGCATGCAAGTTCTAGAGACGGATTACGTTTATCCTTGGCGGAGAGCACATCATTTAAGCACAATGATATTGAAGATCTATGCACTAAGCTTAAAAAGAGTAAAGCCGATACAAATTATGTACTTATTGAATCTTTGTACTCTATGGATGGAGATCTTGCTCCTTTGATAGAAATTGCTAAACTATGTAAATCGTTTAATGCCTATTTGATAGTAGATGAAGCCCATGCAGGAGGTGTATATGGTCAAGGTGGAAGAGGTTTGTGTTTAGCGTCACAGGTAGAGTCGGATGTTTTTGCTAGAATCGTAACATTTGGTAAAGCATATGGTTCTCATGGCGCTGTGGTTCTGGGATCAAATACCTTGAAATCATATTTAGTCAATTTTTCGAGGAGTTTTATTTATTCTACAGCACTCCCACCCTCTAGCTATAAGGCCATAGAACAACTTGTGACAAATACAAATATTGAAGAAAGCCTCCTATTGCTAAAACAGAATATCATTTATTTCAGAAAGCAATGTCAATCACTGGAATTTCTTTCAGATTTAAATTCACCTATTCAGATTTTAGAATTTCAAAATCAAGAAATTCTAGAAGACCTTGTAAATCGAATTAAGTCTCATGGAATATATACCAAAGCTATCTATCCACCAACGGTGCCGCAAGGCAAATCACGTTTGCGTCTTTGTTTACATGCTTTTAATACAGAAAAGGAGATAGATATTCTTACTAGGTGTTTGCTACAGTAAACCTTAGATTATCCTCCGAAGTCATCGAATCTGACGTTTTCATCCGGAATACCCCAATCATCACACATTTTAATAACGGCTTGATTCATAAGTGGAGGTCCACAGAAATAAACTTCAAGATCTTCAGGTGCCTCATGTTTCGATAAATATTGGTCCATAACAACTTGATGAACAAATCCTGAGAAACCATCTCCTTTTTCGTCTTCACAGTTCTCTTTATTTACCCAATTGTCTTCTGGTAAAGCATCAGATAAAACAAGGTAGAATTTGAAGTTCGGGAATTCTTTTTCTAGATCTCTAAAGTAATGGATATAGAATAGCTCGGCTCTCGAGCGTCCGCCATACCAATAAGTTACTTTTCTTCCTGTTTTCAGTGTTTTGAATAGTTCATAAAGGTGAGATCTCATCGGAGCCATTCCTGCACCACCACCGATATAAAGCATCTCTGCGTCGGACTCATTTATGAAGAATTCACCATAAGGACCAGAAATAGTCACTTCGTCGCCCTCTTTCAAACCAAATATGTATGACGATGCCACACCAGGATTAATGTCTGCCCACTTATCATTGGCTCTATCCCATGGCGGAGCCGCAACTCTCACATTGAGCATGATCTTTCTTCCTTCCGCAGGATATGATGCCATTGAGTAGGCTCTAACGACCTCCTCATTGTTTTTCATAACAAGATTACGCATGGCGAACTTTCCTTCCGACCAGTCTTTTTCAAATTTATTTGGCTCTCCTGGGTGATCTTGTGGGTGAGCAGTTATATCCATGTCGGCGAATTTCACCTCTGTTTGAGGTATATTAATTTGAATGTATCCACCGGCCTTATAGTTCATATCTTCAGGGATTTCTACTATAAATTCTTTAATGTACGTCGCTACATTGTAATTTGAAGATACTTTGGCTTTCCATTCTTTAATACCTAAAATCTCTTCTTCAATATGAATTTTCATATTTTCCTTAACCTTGACCTGGCAACCTAGTCTGTGGTTTGAAGCTATTTCTTTCCTCGAGAAATGCGGTGCTTCGGTTGGGAGTATTTCTCCACCACCTTCATTTACTTGACATACACATTGAACACAAGTACCACCGCCACCACAGGCAGAAGGTAGAAATATTCCATTGCTACCGAGTGTTCCCAATAAGGTACCACCTCCGTCCACCTCTAGGGTCTTTTCTCCGTCGTTAATGTCTATGATCAGCTTCCCTTTTGGAGATATTTTAGCCTTTACAAACAATAGCATTGAGGTCAGCAGTAAAATGACCGTTAGAAATGCAATTAAGGTTATGATCAGAATTGTTCCCATAATGATTAGTTAATGTTGTTTTCTTTGTTTGTTTCAACCATAGTTGTAACGGTTTCGATTTCCTCTTTTGGAGCTTCTTCACCGTATTTGATACCCATAAAACTCATGAAAGCCATGCCCATAAGTCCCGTAACAATAAATGTAATTCCTAATCCTCTAAGAGGACCTGGAACATTCGAATAGCGCAGCTTTTCACGTATAGCGGCAATAGCCACAATAGCAATGAACCAGCCAATCCCGGAACCCAAGGAAAATGCCGTAGCATCTAAAATAGTTGAATACTGACGTTCTTGCATAAATAATGCGCCTCCTAAAATAGAACAGTTAACCGCAATTAATGGTA
>JAKMFD010000014.1 GCA_022425625.1 Crocinitomicaceae bacterium
AAGCACCTCCGTCTACAGAGAATTCAAAAGGCTCTGTACCACACAAGGTATCTAAAATAGCAAATCCACCATTTGTATAATCAGTACATGTTTCGTCCGTTGTAGATAGTGTAACATTTACATCAGTAATTTCCACAGTTACTTGAACAGCAGAACTTTCACATCCTCCATTAGCTTGTGTTACAAAGAAGTCATAAATTCCAACCTCTGCTGTTGGCATTACACCTGAACCTACAGCCTCAAAAGGAGAACCGTTTCCTTCTAGGTTCCCACCAGATGCTGCATCATACCAATTTAATGGGTAAACACCTGCAGGAATTGAATAATCAATAGAAGCATCCCAACCACCATTGGCAATTGTACCACTTGCATCTGAAAGCTCCCAAGAAATTTCACTATTCCAAGAACCTGATCCCCAAGTCGCTGTAATTGTAGCACCTTCACTTGCTATAAAGTTAACACTACCTTCATCCGTACCCACAGCAAAAGCGTCAACAAGGAGTTCACCATCTGCGAAAATTGATACATTCGCATTATTCCATCCGTCTCCAAATGAATCAAAACCTGTAAATGTAAATGCAACAGGAAGACCTGTTGCTTCAGCTTCTAAAGGAATACTAGCAGAACCACTACAGTAAGCCAATAAAGTATCAGCTGAAGGAGGTCCAGGAATAACTGTTGGAGGTGTTCCAATGGTAACAACAACTGCAGCGCTCTGTAAAAGAGCTCCATCTTCAACTATAACAGAATATGTCCCTGCTGCTAAATCGGTCGGGGCAGGGCCAAACGCGCCACCATCAACTGAAAAACTAAAGGGAGGTGTGCCGCATTCTACAGATGTGATAGCAAATGTCCCATCTGCATTGCCAATACAAGAAACGTCTTGTGCTTCAATACTAACATTAACATCTGTAACCTCTACCACTACTTCTATTGCTGCACTTTCCGTACAATTTAAACCTGTAGACGTAACAAAAAAGCTGTATGTACCTGTAGATGCCGTTGGCATAACAGATGTCCCTACTGCTTCAAAAGGTGATCCATCCCCCAATAAAGTTCCTCCTGCTGCATCATACCAGTTTAAGGTATATGTGTCAGAAGGTGTGGTATAATCTATAGCTGCACCAAAACCACCGTCGGATACCGAAGTGCCGTTTTCGTCAAGAAGAGCCCAGCTAATTTCACTATCCCACGTTCCAGAAATCCAAGTCGCAGTAATTAAAGATCCTTCAGGAAAAGTAAAAGCAGAAGATCCTGTACCACCAGTGATTGATGCTTCGTTTAAGACTAGAATCCCATTCGCAAAAAGGGAAACACTCGCTCCATTCCATCCATCTCCAAAAGCATCGGTCATGTCCAATGTGTACGTTAAAAGAGCTGGTGTTGCAGCCGCTTCCAATGGTACATTGGCCACACCTCCACAAAAGGCAAGCGGACTTGCAGCCGTGGGTGCATCACACTGCGCATTTAAGGTCGATAGACCAAAAAACAATGAGATACTAAATAGTAGTAATTTTTTCATTTATTTAAATATTAAGATTTGTAATTTAGCGAATGTATGAAATTCTTGTGATACAATTAAATTTACGTTACAGAATTTCAGTATGAATTATTATTCACGCATAGGAATTTAATATTTATGAAAGATTTAGAAAACAAAGTTGCCCTTGTCTCTGGCAGCTCTCAAGGAATAGGTAAAGAAACTGCAAAGCTTTTTGCGGAGCGAGGAGCCTCTGTAGTTTTATTGGCTAGAAATAAAGAGAAGCTTGAAGGTGTGCTTGATGAATTAGCCGATTCGCTTCCATCCCAAAGACACTGCATTATTGTTGCTGATTTTTCAGAACCAAAAAATGTCAATTCATCAGTTCGCGAGTTCTTAGATAAAGATACCAGAACAATTCATATTTTGGTTAACAATACTGGTGGGCCTGCAGGAGGGTTAATAAAGGATGCTTCTCCAGGAGCATTTATCGATACATTTCAACAACATTTAATATGCAATCATATTTTAGTTCAGGCACTAATTCCATCTATGATAAATGCCAAATTTGGAAGAATTATTAACGTTATCTCAACGTCGGTTAAACAACCTTTGAATGGACTGGGAGTATCTAATACTATCCGGGGTGCAGTAGCAAATTGGAGTAAAACACTTGCCAACGAACTTGGTGAATATAACATAACTGTAAATAATGTTTTACCAGGAGCCACGAATACCTCGCGCTTGTCTGATATTGCTTCGTCAAAAGCAAAAAAGTTAGATAAATCGGTGGATGATATCTATGAATCTATGGCCTTACAGGTCCCAATGAAACGTATCGCGGAACCAGAGGAAGTGGCAAAAGCTATTGCATTTTTAGCTTCTAATGAAGCTGATTATATTAATGGAATTAATCTTCCTGTGGATGGAGGGCGCACAAAATCATTATAGACGACTTACTTTCTAAGTGAAATTCGGTATGCTATTAAAAATGGAAAGCCTATCAGCATACAAGCTGCAAATGCATAGCCCTTTGCAGTTAGGTAAAAATCAGAAAAGTAAGCCATGTCTGGATCATATCCCCATGGTGTGAATGAATAAAGACTTATAGGCCCTTCGATTACCGCACCAGTTTCTTTTACAACATATTCTCCCGGAAATAAATTCAAAGGAAGTAAGGTTAGAATCATTGCAAAAACAAGAAAGCAAAGACAAAACATCCATGTAGGATTCTTCAAAATCATTTTCATAGATTCAAAGATAAGCCTTAATTTTAGCAACGCATGTCAAACGCAGCAAACGGACTACATATTAATAAACAACGCTGGAAAATTTTTTTAGCGTTAATGATTCTTTTTGTCATCGCCGCCTCTTTAATTCTCTCAAATAATTTCCTTTCAAAGCTTGGTGATAGAGAACAATCAAAAGCCACTCAATGGGTTGAAGCGATAAAGAAAAAAGGAGCATTGGTTGAGCTCAGCAATGATATTTTTACGGAGCTTAAAAAGAAAGAACGTCAAAAAATCAATTTAGTAGTTGCAGCTCAAAAAGTATTGCTTCAGAAGTCGGACTTGTCCAAAAATCAAGATGTAGAGTTTTCTTTGTCCATTATTCAGGCCAATACAGATATTCCAGTAGTGCTTTTGACAGAAGGGAATGATATTATGCAACACCGAAATATGGAAGCTATGTTTGGGGATGCAAAAGGCATTGATGAAAAAGATTCCGTTTGTATAGAAAAAGCAAAATCTTGGAAAGCTGCGGGACAATTTCAGCTCATAGAGTATCTAGATGGTGAGTATCTTCAGTTTATATTTGGAAATTCTTTTGAGCTTGAACGCCTACAAGATGAGAGTGAAAGACTCATTGCTTCTTTTAATGAAGAGATCAAAGACAATACGGGATTGATACCTGTAATGCTTTGGGATGTGGAAAGTGATTCTTTAGAGGCAACAAATATCAGCTCAGAAAAGAGTAGAGAAATTCGAGCGCAATGGGCACAAATTAACCCTCCACTGACATTTGATTTTGGTACTGGACAAAAACAGCTTTATTTTTCTGAAAGTCAGGAGTTGTATTATTTGAAATGGCTACCAACTTTTCAGGTTCTAATCTTAGGGTTATTGATATTCATCGGGTATTTCATTTTCTCAACTTATCGCAAGGCAGAACAAAAAAGAGTTTGGGCGGGTATGGCAAAAGAAACGGCTCATCAGCTTGGGACACCGTTGTCTTCTTTGATGGGTTGGCAAGCGCATTTAGAAAACCTCAAAGTTGATCCTATGATTACACGAGAGATGAAAAAAGATCTTGTTCGCCTGGAAAAGATTACGGATAGATTTTCAAAAATAGGTTCAGAGGCAAAGCTTGAAGAAAAAGATATTTTTGCTACGATTGAAAATAACTTGGCCTATTTAAAAGTTCGTCTCTCCAATAAGGTAGAACTCATTTTTGACTCAAAATCAGCCGGTAAAATAGATGTTTATCATAATGCTTCACTTATAGATTGGGTAGTTGAAAATTTATGCAAGAATGCTGTTGACGCGATGCAGGGTGTTGGTAAATTAGAAATAATTCTTTCTGCTGAAAAATCAAATGTTATCATTGACTTCAAGGACACCGGAAAAGGAATTGCTTCAACAAATCAAAAAGCAGTTTTTGAGCCAGGGTTTTCTACAAAAAAGAGAGGCTGGGGATTAGGTCTGGCATTGGTAAAAAGAATTATTGAAGAGCATCACAATGGGAAAGTTTTTGTTGCTGAATCTAAACTTGGCCAAGGGACAACCTTTAGAATTACTTTGCCGGTTGGTTAAATTCTGACTTCAATTTGTCTATTACCTCTTTAATTGTTAAAATTTCTTTTACGAATTCAATAGAAGGTCCTGCACACCAAACTGTTTTATAGGTGGTGGAAAAAGCTGCCTTTTGAAGGCTCTTCATTCCTCTCATGAACGTAATGGCCTTGAACCACTTTTTAAGTTTCTTGTTTTTATTTAAAAAACGTTCTAGAAAGTTTTGGGACGTGCCGATTTTCTCAACATAGGGCGTATTGATAACGGTGCATGGTGTTCCGGAGAGCTTTGTTGTTAAAACGATATCTTTCGCACCATATTGAACACAAGCGTCTTTATAACCTTCGGACACAGGTGCTTCTTTTGTTGCAATAAAGATACTTCCCATTGAAACTCCGTCTGCTCCAAGTGCAATCATTTCTTTGATCCCGTGGCCGTCTCCAATTCCACCTGCTGATATAATTGGGATTTGACATTCTTTTTTAAGAGCGGGGATCAACGTTGAGAATGGGGTTGGTCCAGCATGACCACCTGCCTCTTTATTCACAGCAATAATTGCATCTGCACCAAGCGCCTCTACTTTTCTTGCATATTTTGCATCAACAACATCACAGAAAACTTTCACTCCATATTTTCTTGACATTTTTATGGTCTCCTCCGGAGACCCTAATGAGGTAATAAAATAAGAAATACCCTCTTCACAACATGCTTTTAGCTGTTCTTTATATAGGAAGTTTGATTTATTGACAATAAGATTAATTCCAAAAGGACCGTCAGTTGCTTTTTTAATGCGTCTAATTGCAGCCCTTAATTCATCAACAGTTCTATAGTTGAGTGCAGGAATTGCACCTGTTATACCATTTTTTATTGCTTCAATAATCATTTCCTCATTTGATACTAGAAACATAGGTGCCATGATCACAGGGAAATCAATATTTAGCATTTCACATAAAGAAGCTTTTTTTGTCATTACCTTTGCTTTCGGTTTGTCAAAAATAAGGAATTTTAAAATCGTTTTCTAAATGAAGATCAAGCAGTGGATTTTTATATTTCTAGTGTGCTATCCTTTAATTGGGTTTGCCCAACCTCAGAAGCTCTTAATTAAAGATTCCTCTAGGTATTCCTTATCTATGATTTATGAGTCCTTGGTGGATATGCTTTATTTGTATGAGGCGCATGTTGATCTTTCAATTTTAGGGTATTCTGAGTTTGGTCAATCGATACCACTATTGAAAATAAGCAAGCCCAATGCTTCCTTGAAGAAAAATGTATTGATTGTTGGAAACCTTCACGCTAGGGAATTTTTTAGCTCGAAATTTGTTTTAAAATTCTGCAACGAATTTTTATATTCTATTGATGCAACTGACGGAATATATCCCTCTGCGAACAAACTTCTCGAAACTTATGATTTTTTTATCATCCCAGTTGCAAATCCTGATGGGCTTAAAATTGCACAAGAGGACTGGCAAGGAATAGAATCTTTCAAGCAAGGAATAGATTCGATTAAACGGATAGGGCCATATTCAGATTGGAAAGCCAATGGAAAGGGGATAGATTTAAATAACAATTTTGATGATGGAAACTTCGAGGTCAAGCATGGACATTTGTTTGAAGAGGAGCCGGCATCACAAGGTCATAAAGGTGATTTTCCATGCCAAGCAATAGAGGCAAAGCTCCTTCAAGATTATGTAGATTCGATTGTTCCAATATTGACCCTTTCATTTCATACGAAGGGAGACATCTTATTCTGGGCAGACAGAGGAAGCCATGCACAATTTAAAGGTCTTGATACCAAATTAAACACAAAAGTTGCGGCGGCTTGTGATTTTAAGCTTGCCAAGGTGTCGAGAAACCCAAAGGAATATGGTGCAGGTTTAGAGAATTATATTCGCGCAAAGACAAAAAGAATAGGTGTTTGTGTCGAGCTATCCGCTATAAATGACATTACAGCTCAGCATCCAGCAAATAAATTCTACACTTTGGTTTGGGAGAAATGTAAAAACATGCCAATAATTTATTTAGAGGAACTCTCAAGGTTATATCCGCAATATTTCTCAATCTTTGAGAATTAATCAGTTAAAAGCTACCTCAAAAGGTATAAGAATTAGTACAAGTTTTAAATGCTTTGTAATTTTAAATTGATTTTCAAAAGATAAACATGGAACTTGTTTCAGAATATTTATTTGCCCCTTATTACAGTTATTCACAACTCAATATATTTCTAGAGTTGACGGCTGTTATTTTTGGACTTTTGAGCGTCTGGTTCTCAAGGAAAAACAGTACCCTTGTTTATCCTACGGGGTTAATTACAACCTCGATATATGTTTATTTACTCTTTCATTGGCGTTTACTTGGGGACATGCTGATTAACGGTTATTATTTTTTAATGGGCATTTATGGTTGGTATTTTTGGTCAAAAAAAGAAAATGGGATTACCGTAAATAAAATATCTAGAGTGACAAAGTTTGAGTCGTATGTGTTATGGATATGGTTTTTTGGAAGCTTGGTTTTAGTAAATGTCGTATATGTTTTTTTTGGTTATTGGGGCAGTATTGTGGGGCATATAGATGCAATGACTACTGCAATCTTTTTTGTTGCAATGTTATTAATGGTAAGAAGAAAAATTGAAAATTGGATTTTTTGGATTATTGGTGATATTGCTTCTGTCCCTCTATACCTATACAAAGGATTGGCTCTAACAGCGTTACAGTATTTCATATTCACATTATTAGCAGTCGCAGGATATATTACATGGAAAAAAGAATTAAAGAAAAATGGGGCTTAAAATCGCATTTACAGGACCAGAGTCTTCGGGAAAGTCCACTCTTTCGGAATGGGTTTCACAAACTTATAACATGGACCTTGTTGAAGAGTATGCAAGAGAGTATTTAAAGGATTGTGGACCCTACACCCAAATTGATTTGGATAAAATAGCGCAAGAACAATTTAATCGAAACGCAGCATCAAATAAAGCAACTATTTTGGATACCGAAATGTTAGTAATGCGTATTTGGTGTGAGGAGAAATTTGGTGCTTGCTCTGACATAATTGAATCTTTATTTGCGCAGCAAAATATTGATATTTATTTTTTGTGTAAGCCGGATTTTAAATGGCACCCGGACCCATTAAGAGAAAGCCCTAATGAACGAGAACGCTTGTTTGATTTATATTTTTTTTATTTGGAGAAGATGGAGGTTCGATTCCATATTCTTGAAGGTGATTTACTCCAGCGAAAGAATACCATTTCGGACATTATGAAAACATACTGATATGAGAAAAGTGATATTTATTTTCGGGCTTTTGATGGTTTGTGTCCCAATCGCATATTACTTTAATAAGCCCGATGATAAAAAGAAATTGGCCATTATTAGCCCAATCGATTTAGATACTGATGTTGTTGATCCTGAACTAAGGAATAAAGGGCGCGCTCATTTTATATCTGATTTTGAATTGACGGATCAATATAACGAGAAATTTAGTTCAAAGGCTATTAAAGGGAAAATCTGGATTGTAGAATATTTCTTCTCTACATGTAAAGGCATATGTCCAATTATGAATGAGGAAATGAAACGCGTACAATTGGCTTATAACAATGACACTAATGTTGTGATTCTTAGTCTAACTGTAGATCCTGAATACGATGAGCCAGAGATATTAAAAAGCTATGCTGAGGAACATGATGCGCAAAAAGGGAAATGGTTTTTTCTTACAGGAGCTAAAAAAACACTTTATGAATTGGCAAGAAAATCTTTCTTTTTATTGAAGCCCGCCGAGGCGAAAAACCAGGGAGATGTGGGTAGTGATTTTATCCACACCAATAACTTTGTTTTGATAGATAAAAATAAACAAATTCGAGGTTATTATGATGGTACGAATCCGGCTGAGGTTACCGAACTCATTGAAGACATTGATATCTTAAAAGGACAATCTTAGCCAACATATATATAGCCACTGAAATTACCTATCTTTGTAGGTTGATAGCGAAAAATAGGCTTTCAAAACACCGATAATGCGTAGAGATAAGAAAAATCAAAAGCCTGAAAAAAATGTTTCTAAGCGCGACAAGCGCAAGTACAT
>JAKMFD010000022.1 GCA_022425625.1 Crocinitomicaceae bacterium
CCTAAGACAACGACAACAATGAGAAACATTTTTTCATTATTTCTATTTGCGACTGCAACGACCTGCTTTGCACAAATCAATACATTCTTTGTAAAACCTATTCAGACAGACATAAATTATGCTGCCGTTCAAGACAGCAATTTAATTGTTAGAAATACGACAACGAATATTAATAAGCTATTCCTATTTATCGGTGGAACAGGAAGTAATACTAATTCATACCAGACTATAAGCAATTTTGCTGGAAACCTTGGTTATGATGTAATAAACCTTTCTTATCCAAATACAGTTGCAGCTGCAAGTTTGAGCAGTAGTTCTGACAGTATGGTTTTCAATAAATACAGACAGGAAGTTTGTTATGGAACACCATTAAGTTCTGAAGTAACAGTTGATACATTAAATTGCATCTACACCCGGACAGTTAAGTTGATAAATTATTTGAACACAACTTATCCAACACAAAACTGGAATCAATATTTAATTAATCCTACTACACTCGACTGGTCTAAAATAACAGTTGGCGGACATTCGCAAGGCGGAGGACATGCCTGCTATTTTGCAAAATTTAATAATGTTGAAAGAGTTCTTATGTTCTCAAGCCCTAACGATTATAGTAACTACTATTCTAATTCGGCAAATTGGTTAAGGACTTCAGGTGTTACTGCAATGAATAAGCACTTCGCTTATTTGAGTTTATTAGATGAAATTGTGCCGTTCAACAATCAACTAACTAACCTTCAGGGTTTAGGACTTTACCCATTATACGACACAACCTTCGTTGATATTTCAAGCTCACCTTATAGTAACTCACATTGTCTATATACAACTCAAACTCCTGGACTTGCTATTCTCTATCATAACTCGACAATGAAATTCAGTTTAATAAATAATTCTGTTTGGACTTACATGCTAACATCTACCATTACAACGGGTATAAATGAAATTAAAGACAATAGCGAATTTTCAATCTATCCAAATCCGACATCTTCAATCATAAATATTCATTCAGACAGTAATTTAATTGATAAAACATACACTGTGCAGACTTTAGCAGGACAAACTATTTTATCAGGTAAATCATCAAATACCAACTATTTCAGCATTGATTTTTCATCACTCGAAAACGGAATTTACTTTGTAACTATTGACAAGCAAACATTTAAGGTAATCAAACAATGACAAGAAGGGCAGCACATAACACGGTATATAGCAAATAGGGCGTTCGGTGGTTTAAGAAAGTTCAGTGCTATTTACCAACACCGCCAAATCGTTGATTTGGCTTTTAAAAATGAATAAATTAAAAACAAAATACAACGCTTTGGCTCAGTGCAAAATTGAAAGTTTATCGCTTTCTATTGCCCTACTTGCCATATACTAAACGTTATATCTAGCCATTATTAAAACGCTGGTCAATATAAAAAGGTAGGCGATTGGAAATTATTTCAATTACTTAAATATCTTGTACTCGAATATAATAGAAACCCTGTCAAAACGCCTCCTGTATTGGCTAAAGCATCCAGCCAAGAAGGAACTCTTCCGGGCACGAATCCCTGAAGGTATTCAAGGGACAAACCATAACAGATACAAATCAAAAGACCCAAAAAAAAGAAGCCTCGCTTATTCTTAATGAGGCACCAATTCAAGGCAAGGATCAGATAGGCGATAAAGTGATTCCATTTGTCATGTTCACCCAGCTCAATTCCAGAACTCGGTGGAATTAAGCTCAGTATCCCTACCCCTAGGAATACGCAAGAAAAAGATAGAATAAGTAGCTTATTCCTCGTCATAGCCATAGCCATTCTTTTCTCCTTTGTCGATGGCACGAATACCCTGGCTCATCCATATAGGCATTGGTGCTGATTTGAGATAATGATCAAAAAATTGACCCATTCGTTTACTTAAATCATACTTGTTGGGTAGCTTTTTCAGGTTGTGCCCATCTTTGTTGTAAACAAGCATCCAACATGGCTTATTGAGTCTGCGCATTCCGTTGTACATTTCAATGCCTTGATACCATGGCACTGCGCCATCATCATCATTATGCATAATTAACAAGGGGGTCGTGACCTTCGGCAAATGAAAGATTGGTGAGTTTTCATAATAGAGCTCAGGCGCCTCCCAAATGGTCTTCCCTATTCTACTTTGCGTGGCTTCGTATTGAAATTGGCGATTCAAGCCTGAACCCCATCGAATTCCTCCATATGCAGAAAACATATTGCTTACTGGTGCACCAGCCATAGCCGCCGCATATCGCCCTGTCATCGTAATCAGTTGTGCCGTTTGATACCCACCCCAGCTCTGACCTTGTAGGCCCATTTTTAATGAATCTACTGCATAATTTTTTATCATAAAATCAGTTCCACTCATTACAGCATCATACGCGGACCTTGCAGGATATCCTTCTCGATAGCGGATGTCCGGTACAAATACTATATAATCGTTAGAGGCACACTCCACCGGGTTGATGATGCTTGCTGAGGGCCTTGGAGAACGATACCGATGAAGATTGTCCGAATTGAGCTCATAATAATACACGAGCATGGGATATGCTTTTGCTGTGTCATAAGACTCAGGTAGATAAACAAGTCCCTCTAATTGAACTGAATCATAACTCATCCAGGATATAAGGTCTACACTAGACCATTTGAGCCCTGCTTGTTGGGGATTTATATTAGAAATCCGATTGAGCCCATTCAATTTAGCATCACCTATATACAAATTAGGGTATTCCTCTACTGTACTTCTTCTGAGGAGCACACTTTCGCCATCTTCAGACCAAGTCAAGCCCACCAAGCTATGAGGCGAAGCCAAATTCTCAACCAAATCGTAATGGTCCTTGTGCGGTGTAAACCCGAATACGTGCAATCCTTTTGTAGTTTTATTAAACCCTTGTACATAAGAATTTGTAATATCGACAAACACACTATCTGATTGTTTTTTACGCAGCGACAATACTATATTTCTAGATGCACCTTCAAACTTTGAAAGACAGCTCAATGAATCAGTGTTAAAATCATACATCCAAAGTTCTCTTTCTGACTGAAAATAATAACCCATGTCCCGTGAGAAACCATAGACCTCTTTTGGCCCAGCCACGGCAGGCAAACCATTTTTATCTCGACTCCAAATGACACTGTCAACAGAGCAGGTTAAACATATCGTGTCGCGCTCATTTATTCTAATCGCCATATGTTCTGAAAGCTCAGGATTATAAAAGGTGTAATACGCTCCATT
>JAKMFD010000038.1 GCA_022425625.1 Crocinitomicaceae bacterium
TCGCATGAACGCCAGGGGTAGAATTTAAAATCATTGGTAAGTCCTGAGATCCTAACTCTTCAGCAATTTGTTTGGTGGATATTCTTGTAACAGCTACCGGTGTTTTGCGGTCGATGGCTAGATTTCCGATAACCTGAACTTCTTCAAGCTCTTGTCCTCCACCTACAATGAAATCATGGGAATTTTGTCCTGATTTGATTTCTAATTCAATACTTAAAGTATCAAATGATAGCATTGTAACGGTTGCTGAATAAATCCCTTGCTTTAGATTATTGAAATTATATTGGCCATCTATATTTGATCGTGTAAGATAAACTTGACCTCCCTCATTTTTTAATGCGATTTTTGCACCGACCACAACGCCTTTAGTTAAAGACTCTGAGACATTACCATTAAGTGATGAATTCTGAGCTGTTATGTCTTGAATGAGACATAATGCAAAAAGGAATAAAATTTTTTTCATATTTCTAGCTGCTATTTATTTTATAACAACTTTACGAATTACTTTTTCACCGTTTTTTAATTCTAACTGCACGTAATACACGCCGTTGGGTTTGTTTATTGTTAGTGTAGTATGGTTTTTTGTATTGATTTGAGAAAGCACCACTTTTCCTAAAATATCACTGATCTGAATACTTCTAACATCCGAAATATTCCGAATAGAAAAAACGCCGTTGGAAGGGTTCGGATAAATTTCAATGCTTGAAGTACTAGAGCTTATGACATTTCCGAGTGTGCAATCACAATCATGATTTCCTAAAGACTCCCAGTTCCCATCTAATATTGGGTTTCCACTTGTACCTAAAACAGGATCACCGTTCTCATCTAATCGTTCTACAACAGCTGGGATTGAATCGTACTCTAAAAGTGGATCGAAAAATGAAATCACAGGATTTATTTCACCTTTTAAAATAGACGTTTTACGAATCATCGAATGGTCTTTTGTTACCTCTAGACCAGCACCAGTGTATGGGAATTCTGAAGTCCAAGCAACACCTGGATCTTCACCAATTTTACCGAAGATATCTACTACAACAGAATTATTTATATCATTGGTACTCCCTTTAGCAAGAACCACAGCATCATTCCCATTAAAGTACCACGCATTAGATACATTGTATTCTGGGCAATAAAACGCGTCGGCTTTTACCTGAAGGCTATCCCAGATTGGAGCTTCTTGACCTTCTCCATTTTCATCGAGTTTTTCTAAAACACCAACATGAACATCACCCGGTGCTATTATTCCTGTAAGTTGAACTGCATTCCCTGAGCTTGCACTTGTTGATCCATTTGAATAGCGGATGACCATATACGCACTTAAATCAATTGAAGCATCCGTTGGATTATATATCTCAATAGCTTTATTGTTGGACCAACCTTCAACATATTCAGAAATGAAAAGCTCGCTGCAATCAGTTAATTGAGAAAAAGACACAGTAGAAATCAGAAGGGTTAAGAAAGGTAAAAATTTGTTCATAGTATTTTGCGTTTATTCAGTTTAGTTATAAGTTCAAAAATACAAAAAATATGTTCTGTTATTTTAGTAAATAGATTAATGAATAGTTAACTAATTTTAAACAAGATATTTGATTCAAACGGATTCATGTTTAACTTCACAAAAAAAACGTAAATGGCTTTAAGATTTATATTGATAGTTTTTATTTTTCAAATATTGTCTATTCAGGCACAAGAAAAAATAAGTATAGAAAAGATTTGGAAATACTATGCATATTACCCCGAAGGTGCAGAAGGTTATCGCGCTATGCTTGATGGGAATACATACACGGTCAGAAAAAGTGACAATTCAATTGTTCAGAGATCTTTTGAATCCAAAACCAAAGAAGAAGAGCTTGTTTTTCAGGTTCCAAATGCCAATTTCGAGTATTCTGATTATGAGTTTAATTCAGATGAAAGCAAAATATTATTTCTCTCCGATGTAAAAAGTATTTATAGATATAGCTATACCGCCAATTATCATTTATACGATCGCGCGACAAAAAAACTTGAACCTTTAGACGAAGTTCATCAGCCTCAAACTTTAGCAGAGTATTCACCGGATGGAAATTATGTCTCCTACATTTATAAAAACAATATTTATGTGAAGGATTTGCAGTCTGGTAAGGTTTCTCAATTGACAAATGATGGTTATAAGAATGAAATTATTAATGGTACTTCTGATTGGGTTTATGAAGAAGAGTTTGCTTTAATTAAAGCATATGATTGGTCTCCTGATAGCCGCTCTATTTCTTTTTTGAAGTTTAATGAAAGTAAGGTCAAAGAGTTTAGTATGACTTTCTACAATGAATTGTATCCAAGCTCTTATGATTTTAAATACCCTAAGGCTGGAGAGGATAACAGCGAGGTAACACTTCATATTTATTCACTTCAAGAAAATGAAGCTCAAGAGGTTTTTCTTGGACAATACGAGTACTTGCCTAGAATGGAATGGTCTCCCACCGAGAACAAGCTTATTGTGCAATCGATGAATCGACACCAGAGTAGCTTGAAATACCACCTTATTGAAAAAGATGCGGAGCGTTGGGTGCAAAAAATGATCTTTGAAGAACGGTCTCAAACCTATGTCGATGTCGACGATAACCTTATCTTTTTAAAAGATGGTAATTCTTTATTGCGGACTAGTGAAATTGATGGTTTCAAGCATATATATAAGCTTTCTTTCAATGGTGAACATACCAAAGTCACAAAGGGAACTTGGGATGTTATTGATTTTCTTGGCTTAGATTCAAAATCCAATACGATTTATTTCACCTCAAGCGAAGCACATGCAACTCAGAAGTCCGTTTACGGTATTCAAACAAATGGTAAGAAAAAAAGACAAATCACAACCGAAGAAGGTTACAATGATGCAGAGTTTCTTCAAGGAATGAAGTATTTTATTCATACCTATTCAAACGCGAACACGCCTCCTGTAATATCTTTACGCGATTCAAAAGGCAAGCTTATAAAAGTTCTGGAAGACAATAGCCGTCTAAGAACGCTTTTAAAAGAATCCTATGAACTTTCACCTAAAATTATTGCACCAATTCGGGCTGGTGAACAGGAATTAAACACTTGGATGATTCTTCCTCATGATTTTGATTCTACCAAAAAATACCCTGTTTATATTAACGTCTATGGTGGTCCAGGACATAATGAGGTTTTAGATTCTTGGGATGGCAGCGATTATATGTATCATCAGCTGTTGGCACAAGAAGGTTATATAGTATTTTGTGTTGATCCGAGAGGTACAATGTATCGTGGTACGGAATTCAAAAAAAGTACTTATTTAGAACTAGGAAAGTATGAGACTGAAGATATTATCAATAGCGCATTAGCACTTGCGGAGTTGGATTGGGTTGATGAGAATAGAATTGGCATAATGGGATGGAGCTATGGTGGATTCATGTCATCTTTGGCAATTACAAAAGGTGCTGATGTATTTGAAATGGCTATTGCTGTTGCTCCTGTAACGAGCTGGAGATATTATGATAATATTTATACGGAACGTTTTATGCGCACACCTCAAGAAAATGCAAAAGGTTATGACGATAATAGTCCAATAAACCATGTTTCAAAATTAAAAGGCAAGTATCTTTTGATTCATGGAGCTGCCGATGACAATGTACATTATCAGAACACTATGGAAATGGTAAATGCCATGGTTGCGGCAGATAAACAATTTGATCTATTTATCTATCCCAATAAAAATCATGGTATATATGGCGGGAATACACGCAATCATTTATTTCAAATGATGTTCGATTATATTCTGAAGAATCTTTAGTCAAATTGAAACCTTTATTTCATTTTGCAGTATAGGATAATCCGCGTGTTTTTATAAAAGAGGTCTTTTTTGTATTTTTGCACCCGGATAAATTCAAACCTAAACAAGTAAGCCAGAGTATGAGCAAAACAGCCAAGATAGTTTTAGACAGTAATGAACATGATTTACCAGTTGTAACTGGTTCCGAAAATGAAAATGCAATAGACATTTCCAAGTTAAGAGCCTCAACAGGTTATATTACTATCGATCCAGGCTATAAGAATACAGGAGCAACTAAAAGTGCGATTACTTTTTTAGATGGTGAAAAAGGAATTCTTCGTTACAGAGGTTATCCGATTGAACAATTGGCTGCGAATGCTTCCTTCATGGAGGTGGCCTATCTTTTAATTTATGGAGAGCTTCCCAATGCAATTGAGCTTCAATTGTTTGAAAGAAGTATCAAAAGACACACTTTGGTTCATGAAGACATGAAGCGTTTTTTTGAGGCATACCCAGCAAAGGCTCACCCAATGGGTGTACTTTCTTCAATGGTTTCATCTCTTGCGACATTTTATCCTGAATCTCAAAACCCTGATCGGAATTCTGAGGCGGTAAATTTAACGATTCATCGATTGATAGCCAAGCTTCCTACATTAGCGGCGTGGTCTTACAAAAATTCAATGAGACATCCATTTATGTATCCTCACAACAAGCTTGATTATTGTGAGAACTTTTTGAACATGATGTTCTCTATGCCAACCGAAGATTATGAAATAGATCCTGTAATTGTGGATGCATTAAATAAGTTATTAATCTTACATGCTGACCACGAGCAAAATTGTTCTACTTCAACAGTCCGTATCGTTGGTTCCTCTCAGGCCAATCTTTATTCATCGATTTCCGCAGGAATATGTGCCTTGTGGGGACCGTTGCATGGTGGAGCAAATCAAAAAGTAATCGAAATGCTTCTTAAGATTCATATTGACGGAGGAAATGTTGATAAATGGGTTGAGAAGGCAAAAGATAAGAATGATCCATTTAGGCTTATGGGCTTTGGTCATCGTGTTTATAAAAACTTTGACCCAAGAGCTAAAATAATTAAGAAGTCTTGTGATGATGTTCTTGAGAAATTAGGTGTAAATGAT
>JAKMFD010000040.1 GCA_022425625.1 Crocinitomicaceae bacterium
GGAAATTTATGGCAACGATACCGTTTTCCATACTTCTTACGTCAGCATCCTTACCGATATTACCGATAAGTCGCGTTTCAAATACCGTAGCCATGATGTAGAGTTATTGTAGTTTAGCACAATGAAGGTAGTAAATAATTCGTGTTATTTCTAGAGAATCCTTAAATATTAAAATTCTCAACTGAAAATAAAGTACTCAGAACGATGTTTCAAAGTGCTGTTTAACAGTTGTTTAGGGTTATATTAAATTTTTAATACGGATTTTTATTAGCCATTAAGAAACCCAGATCAATTTGTCAAGAGCTACCTTTATTCTTGTATTTCCTATACTTAGCGTAGTATCTTTCCCCTTCAGCTCTTCAACGATTGCTATTTGTTTAGTGGCTATTATTTTCACCTTAGAACCAATTATAATTCGTTCTTGTTGATAAGATTCAACTTGTTTTTTGCTCAGCTTTCTTTTTGGTTTGTTGGTTTTCTTTTTGACATCATCTTTGGTTTTCTGGGCTTTAATAAATTGCATAACCTGTTTTGTCAATTCTTCATTTACTTTTTTTCCTTTACTATTTTTAAAAAGCTCAATGAATTCTAGCATTTTTTTTCCAGCCGCCAGCTGTTTGTCTTGCATTTGAATTGTTTTGTTAACTTTTTCATATTTCAATCGAAGTTTTTCCTTTGAACTGTCAATTCGTTCTGATTTCTGATTAAATACAGATGATTCCTCGCGATGCTTTAGGATTTCAAGCTCTAGATTGCTTGTTTTTTTTTGTAAATCAGAAAGCAAGTCATTTAGCTTGAGCTTTTCTTGGTCAAGTTTTTTCTTTGCTTTGGAGAGTAATTCTTTTGGAACACCATTTATTTGCGCTACTTCAAACGTAAATGAGCTCCCTGGCTGACCAATTTTGAATTCAAATTTAGGAGCCAGATTTTCTGCGTTAAAAAGCATGCAGCCATTTATTGCTTCTGGAAGTTGCACAGCTCTTGATTTTATATTACTATAGTGGGTAGTTAAAATGCCAAATATTTTCTTTTTGTAGAGCGCTTCAAAAAATGCTTCTGCTAAAGCTCCTCCTAATTCAGGGTCAGAACCAGTGCCAAATTCATCAAGTAACAATAGCGTATCTGAATTCGAAAGTCTTAAAAATTTCTTCATTCTTTTAAGACGATAAGAATAGGTGCTCAGCTCATTTTCAATGGATTGGTTATCACCTATTTCGGAGTAGATTTGCTTAAATATTCCAAATCTATTGTCTTCTTTGGCAGGTATAAATAAACCTGACTGAACCATAACTTGAAAGAGACCAAGCGTCTTTAAAGTAATGCTTTTACCACCCGCGTTTGGACCAGAGATTACTAAAATACGTTGTCCCTTGTTTAAGTATACATTCTGCCCATATGTTGGCTTGTTTTCTTTATTGTTTTTCGCATTTAGGATAGGGTGGAGGGCCCCATTTACCTCAATAACCTGCTCTTTAGTAAGATTAGGCTTTACAGCTTTCATTGCAATTGATAAGCGGTATTTAGCATGAATTAAATCAAAGTTGTGAAGCACCTTGTTGTAGGCATGTATTAACCAATCATGAGCAGCCATTTCTCTTGTTAGGTCTCTAAGTATTTTATAAATTTCTTTTTCCTCGTCAATAAATAAATGATCGAGCTCAACATTGAGTTGGATATTTATATTTGGTTCAATGTGCGCGACATTTCCTGTTTTACTACTTCCTAACACGAGACCTGAAAACTGTTTTTTGTATGAAGACTTTATCGAGAAGACTCTTCTGTTGTTAATGATTGTTTCTTTTGTGTCTGAAAGCAGGTTTGTCTTAGATAGTTTTCTTAATTCTTTATCAAAATTCCTTTTGATTTGTCTTTGTGTAGTTCGAATAGCATCTCTAATAGATTTCAATTCTGGTGATGCAGAATCCTTAATTTGCCCTGTAGGATCAATTACTTTTTCAATAGGAGCTATGATATCTTGTGTTTCATAGGTGTTTTCAAGAACTTCTTCAAGGGCGTCATAGCTTTGTTCAGCGTGTTGTTTAAAGAAATCAATTATATTATTGATTAAAAAAGATGCTTGATGAATATTTAAAATGCCACTTAAGGGAATAACAGCATTTTTGATTTTTAGTAGTTTTAGCTCTTCATCTAGTGCCTCAAATTCTAAAATTGGAAAGCCCTTTTCGGCATCCTTTATGAGCTTTAAATCTTGAAGCTGAGAAAGATGTTTTTGCAGCTTATTAAAATCAGAAAGGGGAGTGGTGCTTAGTAACTTTTGTTTTGTTTTATCTGACAGCGCGTATGAGGCACACCACTCTAGAATTTTATCAAATTCTAAATCTAGTAAAGTTTGCACATCAGTGGTAGGCTCCATTCGTCTATTTATTTAATGGGAAAATAGCAATTTTGTTAAGTTAGAACACGGAAAGATTCATTTTGTTTCATGTGTCACTAGGAGTTATTGGGGTGAATATCTAATAATATATTTTAGTTAAATAATTGTATTTGCTATATTCATAAATAAAATATGTCACTGCGAAAACTGCTCTTATTTTTTCTATTGTCTGTCCAATCTGTAAATGCTCAAAGTGTTGAGGATGAAGACTTTTTATTAACTGTTGTAAAGTCATTATATGTAAACAATTACCATGTTTTGGATACTGCTAGTATATGGAATGTTCAATTCGGTGTGGGATCGAGCTATTTTACAAAAAACACCTCTATTTATGATAACTTTTTAAGCGGACTTCAATATGACATAAAACTTTTATTCAAATTCAATAAAAAGCCTGAATTTATTGATGCAGCAATTGGAATTCAGTATACTGAGTGTTCTTTTAATATGATAAATCAATATGCGAATATAAGTGCCACTGGTATTACCTTTGATTCTAATGTATATTCAAGTACGAATTTTAATAGAGTAAAAATCCGATCGATAAATTTCCCTATTATGCTTTATGCATTGAACCGAAAGATTAGGTTTTTAAATAAATTTAAATTCGGAGTAGGCCTAGTTCCAGGAATTAATTTTAAGAAAGGTATTCAAAAAATAATATACGAAATCGATGATGAGAAATACACCTTAAGAGAGGTTTCTGACTTTAATCTTCCAATATTTCGTGGAGGAATATTATTTGAAGTGTACTACAATAACCTCTATATGTATTACGAATACGGTATAAATAGTGGAGCAGATTCAAAGAATTTCACAAATGGTATCAATAAAGTAGGTTTAGGATACGCATTTTAAGACAAGCATGATTGTTTTAATTCCAAAATACGATGAAACATTTCTCAATAGAAACTTTGGTTTTAATCCAGACCAAGACTGATCTTTTTTTAAGATGTTGAGTCTGTACATACATCT
Source organism: Crocinitomicaceae bacterium (assembly GCA_022425625.1). Taxonomy (GTDB): domain Bacteria; phylum Bacteroidota; class Bacteroidia; order Flavobacteriales_D; family Crocinitomicaceae; genus UBA952. The sequence continues at coordinate 3,371 of JAKMFD010000040.1, forward strand.
GGCAGTCTTCAAATGAAATCCAATTCACTTCATTATGTGGCTTCACTAACCAATCTAGCTTATTTGGTATGTAAAATGAACAACCAGTATATAATTGAAGCTCATTTAGTGTAATGTAAGTCCCTTGAATACATTTTTCATTTAACAGATTGATCTTGTTTTTATTAAAATTTAAAGGTGTAAATAGCTGTCCCTTGAAGTGAACTCTTTGTTCAAACAGCTCTGATTTAAAGCACAAAGAGTTGATGATTTCAGAAGTCTTTGAATGGTGTAACAGTGGCAATTGTTTGTTTTTAAGCTTTGTAAGTTTTTGCTTTAGAGAATCATTCCGATTAGGACCAATCCATTTGTCGATTTCATTTCCAGTAAGTGATTCATCATACAAATAGAATTTGTAAACGATTTCAATATGCACTGGCTTGTGGTTGTCAAGTATTAAGCAATCGAGTTCACCGATCGTTATTTTGTTTTCGATGACTTGTATATTTTGTCCAATGATTTCGATGTCCGAATTTGTTTTCATTTCTGAGAACAAAAAATATTCAACTAATTGTCCAAGACGCAGAAACTTTGTTGGTTTTATTATTTCAATTTCCTTTTGATTGATAATATCACATTGAGTAACATCAAGTAATTTATTATGCCATAATTGCTCAGTGTTCTTATAACCAGAATATCTTAATTGAGTATTCATAAAGGTGATTCTAGGATACGACTACTATTGTAATATAATTAATATTATGTTAAATAAGAAATAATACAACTATTTGACGTTCAACTACTTCTGTATGAATGATTCGTAGCCTCCTTCCAAATCATAAACCATTTTAAATCCAAGTCTTGAAAGTTTTTTACTCGCCATAGCACTTCTTCCTCCTCCAGCACAAAAAACAATAATCTTATCTTTTTTTTCCAATTGCTTTTTGCATTTGTTTTCAAATTCAGGATCCCAAAAATCAATATTCTGAGCTGAATTAATTGTTCCCTTTTCAAATTCTTCGACAGTCCTTACATCGATCAAGGTTATATTCCCTCCTTGACTTTTAAGGATTTCACTCAATTCTATTTTATTAATTAAAGTAACATTTCTCTGTGAAACACATGAAAAACACAACAAACTAAAACTAAGAAAGACTACAATAGCTATTTTCATTTTTCAATTTTGATATTTTAAATATAGTTATATCTCTGAGCAAGCCCTATTTGAAACTATGATTTGTTTAATTAAGTTTGTTCAAAGCTTTTATATGTCATGCTATTCATTTAAAGATTGGATTCCTGTAGTTGATCCTTCGAGTTACATTCACCCCCAAGCAACGATCATTGGTAATGTTATTATTGGTGCTAAGGTTTATATTGGCCCTGGTGCAGTTCTCAGAGGTGATTGGGGGAAAATTATTATTGATGATGGGGCAAATGTACAGGAAAACTGTGTGATTCATATGTTTCCAGGAACAACCGTGCATTTACATAAAAATGCTCATGTTGGTCACGGGGCTATTATTCATGGAGCTACACTGAAGGCTAATTGTCTCATTGGTATGAATGCAGTTGTTATGGATGACGCTATTATAGGAGAAAATGCTATTGTAGGCGCACTTTCTTTTGTTACCGCAAGAACAGAAATTGCAAATAATAGTTTAGCTGTCGGAAATCCAGCTAAAATTGTTCGAGTATTGAAAGATGACCAGATTGACTGGAAAACAAAGGGTACAGCTTATTATCAAAAGCTACCTGAAGACAACAAAAAGTGGCTAAAAGCGTGTAATCCTCTAACTAGTGAAGAGCCAAATCGACCCATTCAAGTTTCAGATTACGATACTTGGGAATCCGATAAATAGTATTTCATTCCTTTTATAGAACTGCTTTAATACAAATCATTAAGGCAAAAAATATGCATCTTACATGATCTTTTTTTGCTTCGTGTAATTACGCAGGTGAATACCCTATTATATAAGCAGTGATAAAAATGTCCTAATTTGGTTGCCGAGTCACAATGTTATATTAACTTTGATTCCCATAGTTACAACTTATAAATATGTCCAATTCAGTTAAGTATATTTTTGTAACAGGTGGGGTAACATCTTCTCTTGGCAAAGGTATTATAGCAGCTTCATTAGCGAAGCTTTTGCAAGCTCGAGGTTATTCAATTACCATTCAAAAGCTTGATCCGTATATTAATATTGATCCTGGTACATTAAACCCATACGAACATGGAGAATGTTATGTAACTGATGATGGTGCAGAAACAGACCTTGATTTAGGACATTATGAACGATTTTTGAATGTCCCTACCTCTCAAGCAAATAATATAACAACAGGTAGAATTTATCAATCTGTAATAGAAAAAGAAAGAAAAGGTGATTTTTTAGGTAAAACCGTTCAAGTAATTCCGCATGTCACAGATGAAATAAAGCAACGCATTCAATTGCTATCTAAAAACAATAAATATGATATTGTTATAACGGAAATCGGAGGAACTGTTGGTGATATTGAATCGCTGCCTTATATCGAAGCCGTTCGACAAATGATGTGGGAACACGAAAAGGATTGTCTCGTAATTCACCTCACCCTCATCCCCTACTTATCTGCAGCCGGAGAGCTCAAAACAAAACCGACACAACATTCAGTTAAAGCATTACTTGAGTTAGGGGTTCAGCCGGATATTCTTTGTTGTCGTTCTGAGCATGAGTTGGATTTAAATTTACGTAGAAAAATAGCCAAGTTCTGTAATGTTTCTATGAATGCTGTAATTGAAGCACGAGATGCCTCTTCAATATATGATGTTCCATTATTAATGCAAGCGGAGGAGCTAGATAGCGTAGTGCTTGAAAAGCTTAGCTTGTCAAAGAAGTCGACCCCTGAATTGAAAACTTGGAAACGTTTTCTTAAAAGGCTTAGAAATCCAAAGACGGATGTTAATATTGCGCTTATTGGCAAATATGTTGAACTTAAAGATTCATATAAATCAATTAGCGAAGCTTTTATTCATGCTGGCGTATCTAATGATGCTAAAGTTAATTTAAATTGGATCCATTCAGATAAACTTGATAAGTCAAATATAGAGAAGAAATTGTCTCATATGGACGGTATTTTAGTTGCGCCTGGTTTTGGATCAAGAGGGGTTGCAGGAAAAATAGATGCCGTTCAATTTGCTAGAGAACATGAAATTCCATTTTTAGGAATTTGTTTAGGAATGCAGTGTGCCGTTATAGAGTTTGCTAGAAATGTCTTAAATCTCGATGATGCAAATACAACAGAAATAGCTTCCAAAACGAGTGCACCCGTTATTGCCATGATGGAAGAGCAGAAAAGTATTTCAGATTATGGCGGAACAATGAGACTTGGAGCTTATAAATGTCAGCTCAATCCTAAGTCAAACATTGGTAAGGCTTTTCATTCTGACTTAATTTCAGAGCGTCATAGACATCGCTATGAATTTAATAGTGAATACCGTGATTTGTTCGAATCAAATGGGATGATTGCAACTGGAATTAATCCCGAAACAGGCTTGGTAGAGGTCGTGGAAATACCAAAGCACCCATGGTTTGTTGGTGTTCAATTTCATCCGGAGTATAAAAGTACCGTAGATGAACCACATCCCTTATTCGTTGCTTTTGTAGGAGCAGCATTAAAAAATAAAAAGAAATAGAAATGGATCGTAATACCCTAACAGGACTTGTGTTAATTGGTTTGTTATTAACAGTTTTTACCATTATAAATAAACCTAGCGAGGAAGAACTTAAAGCCCAACAAGAAAAAGTTGAAAAAGAAAAGTTAGCGCAATCAAAAGCCAAAGATACTCTGGAGGTGCGCTCACCTCAACGAGATGTTGTTGATACACTTGTTTCAGATTCTAAAATAAAGCAGAATCTAACGTCATCTGTAAAGGATAGTGTTTTTATAAGATCAACTGATAAATTTAGAATTGAGTTTTCTACAAAGGGTGGACAAATTTCAGCGATGTATCTTAATGATTACAGAAGCTATTTAGACTATAATAATAATGTTAAAAGTGCACTTTGTTTGTTTAAAAAAGGGGACCACCTTACCTCCTACTCGTTCTATGATGGAGACAAGAGAATTCAAACCAAAAACTTAGAATTTACCTTAAAAAATGAATCTCAAAACAATGTTGTTCTTGAGGCTCCCTATAAATCTGGTTTGATTAGACAAACCTACAAGCTCAAAGAAAACTCATACAATATAGACTATCAGGTCTCATTTGTCAATCTTAATGATATTTCAAAGGATAATATTCAATTAAATTGGAAGGCTTCCTTTTTGCAAACTGAAAAATTATTATCTGAACAAAGAAGAGTTTCTACAATCTGCTATGATGAGAATGAAGAAGGGTTTGATTATTTAAGTGAGACTTCTGAGGATGATAAGTCATTCGAAAACGAGGTGAATTGGATTGCATATAAGCAATCTTACTTTTCTTCATTTTTAAAACCGAAATCATCTTTTCAAAAGAAAGGAACGGCGATAAAAGTAACCACATATGATGAGGGAAGTGCGAAAGACACTACTCATATAAAAGACTTTATATCGAATCTTACGCTTAACCTTGACAAAAACTCTAACAATACTGCTAGTTTCTCATGGTATTTTGGACCTAATGATTATGAAATACTCAATGAGTACGACGCAGATTATGATAATGTTTTAAATTTTGGATGGGGCTTATTTAGGTGGATCAATATATATGCAGTCCAACCCGTTTTTAACTTCCTTTTGTCCTTGGGGCTAGGTCTTGGTCTTGCTATTTTCTTATTAACCTTTCTCATTAAAATGGCGCTTATGCCAGTGCAATGGAAAATGTTTGTCTCTTCTGTTAAAATGAGGATTTTAAAACCGAAAACGGAGGCTATAAATGCGAAGTTCCCGAACAAAGACGACGCAATGAAGAAGCAAATGGAAATGATGAATCTTTACAAGCAATCGGGCGCTAGTCCCCTATCTGGATGCCTGCCAATGCTCATTCAAATGCCGATACTTTTGGCTGTATTTCGATTCTTTCCTTCTTCTTTTGGTTTGAGACAGCAGTCTTTTTTATGGGCCGATGATTTATCGTCTTATGATTCAATTTTGGACTTTGGTTTTAGTATTCCTTTATATGGTGATCATATTAGTTTGTTCACCTTATTGATGTCTGCTACAACTGTAGCTTATACTTTCATGAATAGTGGTAATGTTCAACAGCCTACACAACCTGGAATGCCAAACATGAAAGTATTAATGTACCTGCTTCCTGTGATGATGATCTTCTTTTTTAACAATTATGCGTCAGGACTTAGCTATTATTATTTCATATCAACCCTATTTTCGATTTTAATTATGTTCATGATTAAACGATTCTTTGTTGACGAAGAAAAACTAAAACAGAAAATGGAAAATATGGCCACAACAGCAGCTGCATCTGGGCCCAAAAAGAAATCGCGTTTTCAAGAAAGACTTGAAGAAATGCAAAAGAAACAACAAGAGGCACTAAAAAACAAAAAGAAATAATGAAATTTTTTATTGATACTGCAAATCTCGATGAAATCAAAGAAGCCTATAGTTTAGGGATTCTAGATGGTGTGACTACAAACCCATCATTAATGGCAAAAGAAGGCATTACTGGTGAAGAAAATATTATCAATCACTATAAAGCTATTTGTAATATTGTTGATGGTGATGTAAGCGCCGAAGTAATTAGTACTGATTTTGAAGGTATGATTGCTGAAGGTGAAAAGTTAGCAGCACTTCATTCAAATATTGTTGTCAAAGTCCCAATGATCTTGGAAGGTATAAAAGCCATAAAGTATTTCACCGAAAAAGGTATTCGTACCAATTGCACCTTGGTGTTTTCTGCCGGTCAGGCCTTACTTGCTGCAAAAGCAGGAGCTTCATATATTTCACCTTTTTTAGGTAGATTGGATGATATTTCCTCTAACGGGCTAGAACTTATTAATCAAATCAAAACGGTATACAATAATTATGCTTTTGATACGGAAATCCTTGCGGCGTCCGTGAGACATCCAATGCATATCATTCATTGCGCTGAAATTGGAGCTGATATTATGACTGGTCCACTTAAAGCCATTAAAGCTTTAGCTAATCATCCATTAACTGATATAGGGCTTCAGAAATTCTTAGAAGACCACGCAAAGGGAAATAAGTAATGTTTTCCAGGGAGGAAAAAAAGCAAATGAACATTGATTTCTGGGATGGCTTTAAATCATACATGAGGAGGTCGAAATCTTCAGCACTCCCGAGAGTTAATTGGTTGGCCTACCCTACCGACCTTAAACACACTTATCTTAGATTGTTTTGTGATGCATCAACTACGGCTGTTCGTTATGACATACAATTCAAGGACAAAGAAGTTAGAACTTTGTTTTGGGAGCAGCTCAACGAGCTTAAAAAGCTTTTGAATTCCACTATGAATGTAGAAACGAATTGGGTTGAACATTTGGATTCTAATGGAATGGTGATAAGTAGAATTTACTGGGAATCCAAAGACTGGAGCTTGTATAAAGTTAAGGATTGGAAAAAGATGTACCGATTTATGCAAGAGCGACTTTTAGAGTTTGATCTTTTTTACCAAGAGTATAAAGAAATTCTTATTAATTTGATAAAATAACAAATACAATGATCAAGATAGTTACAATTATTTTTGTTTTTCTTACGCTTTATTCTAGTGCTCAAGTTAACGTTTACAGTGCGGATTTTCAAAATGGACTTCCTAGTGAATTCACTTTCATAAATAACGATGGGAACGCGCCATTTGATCCAAGCTATTCCGAACCTTGGATTTGTATTGAGGATCCTGAAAATCCAATTGATAGTATTGCAGCAAGCACCTCCTATTTCGTTACGCCCGATACTGCTGACCGTTGGATGATTACTCCTGAATTATCCTTAGGTGCATTTGGAAACCAAATCAGCTGGAATGCAAAATCACAGGACGCCTCATTCCCTGATGATTATTATATACTTGTTTCTACAACTGATAATACAATAGAAAGCTTTGTGGATACTATAGGATACATTGAAGGTGAAAATTTTGAATGGACAGAGAGGTTTGTAGACCTGAGCCAAGCTGGTTATAATGATCAAAGTATATATGTTGCTTTTGTTTTGCGCACATATGATGGTTTCAAGTTATATATAGATGATATTGAGGTGGTAAAGGAAGATGATACAGGAGTCAATACAATCACAACTTTTACTTATGAGCTTTATCCAAATCCAGTTAAAGTAAAGCTTCAAATCAATTGTGATATCAGCATAGATGAAATAATTATATTGGATTATAAAGGTCGTAAAGTTTATATTGGCAAGGATAAAAATATAGATGTCAGTGAATTCAATCCAGGTCTTTATATGATCAATGTCAAAACTTCCTTTGGGGAAGTGACTAAAAGATTTATTAAATACTAGACCATTGGTTCATTTGGTTCAGAGTCGTGTTAAAGCTTATTTCTTAGATAAAGAAGGCAGTCATGATTGGTTTCATATTAAAAGAGTTTTGGAGCTTAGCCGAGAAATCCAGGCTATTGAAGGAGGTAATAAAGAGCTTGTAGAGTTATGTGCTCTTCTTCACGATGTCTCTGACCACAAGTATAATGGAGGTGATTACGAGCTTGGAGGAGCCGTTGCAAGAAAATGGATTATAGACGCAGGGGGAAGTAATGAGCTGGCAAATCAAGTTTCTTTAATTGTACCTAAAATTTCATATAAAGGTGCTAATGTCGAGGACCAGGAGCTGTCTATTGAAGGACAAATAGTGAGAGACGCTGACCGACTTGATGCCATTGGTGCAATTGGTATAGCTCGGGCTTTTGCATATGGTGGAAGTAAAAATAGACCTTTATTTAATCCTGACATCAAACCAATTATGCATGATTCAAAGGAAGCTTATTTAAACGCTAAAACACATACCGTCAATCATTTTTATGAAAAATTACTCAAGATAAAAGATAGAATAGAAACGCCTTCAGGAAAAAAAATCGCAAAGCAAAGACATGAATTTATGCTTTCCTTTTTAGAGCAATTCTACAGTGAATGGAATATTAGAGCTTCTTATGATGATTGATTCAGCAGTTGATTAATCAGTAGGTTCTGTTTTTCAATCCATGCCTGATGCTTTTCGCTTTCAGTCGTATTTTTATTCATTTCCTTGTGTCTTTTAGCTTTGTTGAGTTTAGCAATCTTTTGCGATATTTCACTATTATAAGTAGTTAGATATGCTTGGTCAAACAAACTCCAAACCTCATTAATAGCTTGGTCACTAGGATGAATCAGATCCGTATTAAAAAATCTATAATCTCTTAAAACATCGTTTATAAATTCAAATGAAGGGAAGTAGCTAATATTTTTTTTTCTTTCTAAAAGTTCAATAGCAGCAGACAATCTAGATTTACTTCTATTGTTGGCGATCAAGCCATCTTTGATATGACGAACGGGACTAACGGTAAAAATAATATTAAGGTCAGGGTTCCACGTGTGTAATTCCTCAATAATTGCATCCCAAGATTCATAAATCTGATTTATAGAGGTGGTCTCTTTTTTAAATAACTCTGAAGGCTGTTTGTGACAATTCGCAACGATTTTATTAAGCTTTTTATGTCTGTATCCTATCGATGTGCCAAAAGTTATGAATAAAAAGGCATGTCCAGATATTTGCTGTTTCAGTTGTTTTCTTTTCGAAATAACAAGGTCTTCATGGGCTTGAGCCGTTTCGGATTGTAGCCTATGAGCAGAACCCCAGTCCGTTACATATGTATTTTGATTTAAAAGGTTTAGGTCAATTGAATCATTTATACTGGCCCTTAGCATGTCAATTATAGGTTGTGGATGAAATGTTGTCCCAAATGGATTGGAAAGAACATTAAAACCGTGTTCATGGGCTAACTGGCCTATATGGTCAGAAAAACAGCTACCGAGAAAACATAACTTGCTTTTAAAGTCTATATTGAACTCAGCGGTATAATTTGGATATGGTAAATGAAATTTTGACATTAATTCATGAGTGATTTAGCGGTTGCTAAAGCAGCTTTGGAGACAACTTCTCCGCTCATTAGACGTGCTACCTCATAAACACGCTCTTCTTGATTTAAATCGCGCACGTAGGTTTGTGTATGTTCTTCTCCCTGTTTTTTCTCTACGACTATATGCGATTCTGCTTTAGAGGCCACTTGAGGAAGGTGCGAAATAACTATAAGCTGTGATTTTTGCCCCATGCTTTTTAACAATACCCCTATTTTATCTGCAACATCACCAGACACTCCAGAATCGATTTCATCAAACAAAATGGTTGGCATATTCCGCTCTTCTGATATTTGTTTGAGTAATGCTAGCATTAATCTTGAGAGTTCACCTCCACTTGCCGCATTTTCTATCTCAATCATTTCATAACCTTTATTCGCAGAAAAAATCATACTAAGGTTTGTAATCCCTGTTCGCTTTAAATCGCTTCTTGAAATTTCAAAATCTAATTTCGTTTCAGGAAGTTTAAGTTTTTCTAGTTCTAATTTAAGCTTTGTAGTAATGCTACTTTTTGCAATGAGCCGATTTGAATGCAGTTCTTCTGCCCTTTTATAAAGCTGATCTTTTAGGTGAAGAAAGTCTTTCTCTGATTTAACGATTGAGTAATTTAATTCTTCTAGATTTTCTTGTTTTTTAGAAAGCGTGCTTTGTAACTCTATAAGTTCCGATTGATCTGAAAGTTTATGTTTTATGAGAAGACGATTATAGTCGTCCCATAATTGTAATACTATCGTTTTACGCTCAGGATCATCGTCCATACTATCAATATAATAGGATGATTCTGAAGAGATATGGTTTAAATCATTTTCTAGATTATGTAATCTCTCTAAAATTTCTGTAAGCGCCTTGTCTTTTGAGGCTAGTTTCTCTAATTTAAAAATGTGCTGCCTAACTTGTGAATAAATACCATTTTCCTCTGTGAATTGGGTTGTTTGATTTAAAACTGCACGTATCTCATCAGCATTTTCCAATTTAAATAGCTCACCCTCTAATTCTTTGTAGTTGATTTCTTTAAGCTTTAATTCACTTAGCTCCTCTTGTAAAAATTGATGGTAATCTCTGTCTTTATTGGCTTTTTCTAATTTGAGCTTTAAATTATTTAGCAACTCTTGGTGTGATTGATAGGCTTCAAAATGATTTGCAAAGTCAACAGCTAATTGTTCGTTCCCTGATAACAAATCATAAAGCTCAAGCTGTGTCGTTTTGGATTTTAGTTCAAAGGTGTTGTATTGCGAATGAACCATAAGCTTTTGTGAGGAAAAGGCTTTTAATGTGCTTAAAGATACGGGAGAATCATTAATAAAAGCTCTTGATTTTCCATCACGAACAATTTCTCTACGTACAAGTACTGTCTTATCAAAATCAAGATTGTGTGTCTCAAAAAATAACTGATCGTTCGGTTTTGATTCAATAATGGCTTCTACGATTGCTTTTTTACCATAAACTCCGACTAGACTGGAATGTGCCCTTTCTCCAAGAAGTAATGAAAAAGCATTGAGTAAAATAGATTTACCTGAACCTGTTTCACCTGTGAGTACTGTAAATCCATTATTTAAATCAAGTTCAAGGTCTTGGATTAACGCAAAATTGGAAATGCGCAGTTTCTGAATCATAGGTTAGTTTAATATCGCTTGGAATTTAGAGCTATTTCCAGGATCCAATCTTTTTAAAAGATTTACGAAATCTGTTTTTGCTTTGTATCTGATTCCGAAAGCAAGCTTTTAAGCTCATCAGTTTTACAATAAACAAAATTAATAATATTCACAGTGTTCGGTCTGGTTTGAACAACCGGCTTAAGTTTAAGTAGTGCCTTGTAAATTTCCTTTACTCCATCATTTTTATCGTCGTAAAGCTTATCAATTCCTTTTCTATGGTAGGCGTACATGCAATCTCTTAATGGTTGAAAGAGCTGTTGAAGCGCATTGTCAACGAGCCAATACCTATTTCTTCTTCCTGTTTCACTCGCCTTCCAACCCGCAGCGCCAGAAGTTTGTGCGTTAGAAACAATTTGTTGTGCCTCTGTGAAATAAGGTGTTCCTCCATTAGGACTGAAAGTATCATAGTCAAGACCTATCATAAATAAGGCATAAAAAGAAAGTATCGATGATAGGTTATCTCTAAAAGCATTTTTGGCATAATAAAGAGGTGTGTTTCTTGAATAAGAAAAAACAACATTTTCATCCATAAAATTAAATACCAAGGAGTTATAGCTAGAATTAAAGGCTGGTCTACTCATGAGCACCTGTATTGAGCCACTAAATGTCCCCATTGTTGGAATATTATTGATCTGAAGCTGAATAGAGCAATTGATTCGTTCTTCAATATTAAACTTGTCTTTGGTCCATTTAGTGCTGTTCATGAAGTCAAAAATAACTTCTTCTAATTGCTCTAATGCCTGCTGCTCCGTTGTAGTTACTTCAAGTTTAGCATCGGTTATGATCGAAACTTGACAGTTTAATTCTTGAGCATTACAAAATTGAGTACCACTTGTAATTAGTATCAGTAATAGTATTCTAAGCATCTAATCCTTCTATTATGTCAATAAGTTGAATAGCAATTTTAAACTTATCCTGAAGCTCAAATGCTTCAAGCTTCCCCGTCTTACCGAAGATAGTAACTTTATTCTGTTCGCCACCGAAAGTAGCTCCTTCATCTTTTGTTGAATTTAAAACAATCAAGTCTAAGTTTTTTTGCTCTAATTTCAATAACGCATTTTCCTCTTCATTATTTGTTTCAAGGGCAAATCCTATTACTTTTTGCGCTTTATTTTTATTAGAAGAAGCCCATTTTAAAATATCTGGATTTTGCTCGAGTTCAATAGTCCCAAGACCATCACGTTTTTTGAGCTTGTTTTTAGCTGTATTTTGAGGTTTAAAATCAGCAACTGCTGCCGTAAATACACCAATTGAACTTTGATGCCAATGTTTTTTCACTTCATTCAACATATCTTCGGCACTAATGACATCAATCCTATTCAAATGAGGATGTTCTAGAATTTCTTTTGAAGGTCCCGAAATCAGATCTACTTTGTACCCCCTAATTAATGCGGCTTTAGCTATTGCAAATCCCATTTTCCCTGAAGAATGATTGGAGATATATCGAACAGGGTCAATAGCCTCTTGCGTAGGCCCAGCAGTTATACAGATTCGTTTTCCGTTAGATTTAGTCTTGGTCTCTAAAAATTCAGCTATAAATTTAGCTATTTGTTCAGGTTCAGCCATTCTACCCTCCCCTTCTAATCCACTTGCGAGTTCTCCTGATTCTGCCGGAATCACAAATACCCCATCTTTACTTAGAACATCAATATTTCTCAGAAATGCCGGATGCTTATACATATCTAAATCCATGGCAGGAGCAACAACGGTTTTTCCTTTCATGGAAAAATATGTAGCTAACAAAAGATTGTCACAAAGGCCATTTGCCATTTTTCCTATTGTATTCATTGTGGCCGGTGCGATTACGAATAAGTCAGCCCATTCAGCGTAGGCTACATGATTGTGCCATGCCCCAGTCTCTTTATTCCAAAACTCAATAGCAACGTCATTTTTTGATAATGTGGAAAGTACAAGAGGACTTATAAAAGCAGAAGAGGCAGGAGTCATTATACATTTGACTTCTGCCTCTTGTTTCTTTAATATGCGAATAAGGAATGCAATTTTGTACGCTGCAATACCTCCGGTAATTCCGAGAAGAATGCGTTTTCCGTACATGTATTATTTTTCCTCTTCTTCTGTATGCCTTACGTATATTTTATCATCTAAAAGCTCTTGCGCTGCAATTGCAGTTGCTTTCGGAAGACCTTCGTAATGCTTAGAAATTTCAATTTGCTCTCTGTTTTCAAAAATCTCCTCTAAATTGTCCGTATTGCTTGCAAATTCCTGAAGCTTAGAGGTTAGTTCTTCTTTAATTTCAGAGCTTATTTGGTTTGATCTTTTCGACATTGCAACAATTGACTCGTATATATTACCAGTCTTATCTTCAAGATGAATTGTATCTCTTGTTACAGTTGTTTTTTCAGCAACGACATTTTTATAGCTCATTCTTATTTTCTTTAATTACTAAGTTTATTTACCAACTGATTAAGACTTTTAATCTGGTCCGAATCAGGGAAATTGGCCTCAAATTTACGCATTCTTTCATTAGTTTCATCAATTCTAGCACTTTTTTTACGTTCAACGCTATTGATAGTAAGGTAATAAGAGTTTTTCACCATACTTGAAAATACGGTTTCAGCGTATTCCGATGTTGGATATTTCTCCAGGAAGATTTCTGCTGATGTTACTGCTGCTCTATATCGTTCAGTATTAGAATAGAGTAAAACATGATTCATTTCTTTTGATTCAATCTTAAATCTTAGTTTGTCTATAATTTGATTGCACGAGTCCATTAATTTTGTGTTGGGGTAAAAATCTACGAATACCTGAACTGCATTAATAGCCTCTTCCGTTTCTGATTGATCTAAAGAAGATTCTGGTGAATTCTTGACCTTGCACATTGCTGCAAGAAACATGAGTTCTTCGTTTTTTGTGGAATACGGAAAACGTTGAATATATGATGAGAAATAATAACCTGCCATATAATAATCTTCTGCATTATAATAGCTTTGACCGAGTCTATAATAAGCCAACTCACCCTCACCTGATTTAGGGGCATGCTGATATATTTGCTCGTATAAAACGATTGATTTTAGAAAATCCTCATTGTCATACAACGCATTCGCTAGCTCAAATTTCTTTACATAATCATCGCCCTTAATGACTTCATTGTAATTTGAGCATCCCACTAAAGCACAGCTGATTAATAAATAAATTAGAAGTTGTTTTTGCATTTTATTTCACCCTTAAATTTTGACCTATCTGAAGTATAGAGGTTGGTCTCAGGCCGTTTAGCCTACATAACGTATTTACTGAAGTTCTATTGCGTTCCGCAATTGCAGATAAGGTATCACCAGAACGAACTTTATAGTATTTTTTAGCTACATATTCCGTGCGTCCATTAGGCTTCTTTTTCCATTGATCAGATGGTGTAACTCCAGGTCTGAACATTGTTTTGTGTAGTAGTAAGTTTGTGTTCTTTAATTCCTTCTTTTTGAAATCAATGAGCTCCTCTGGATTCATTGAGGAATCATAAAACCTAACCTCGAAATGAAGGTGTGAACCAAAAGAATGCCCGGTGTTTCCACCTAGTCCTAACACTTCACCTGACTTGATTTTTTGACCAGAAAATACCAACAACTTACTTAAATGCGCGTAATAGGTTTCCAATCCGTTATAATGTCTAATAATTACTAAATTACCGAAGCCACCAGAGTTTTTTCTTGCATAACGCACTACTCCGTCGAAAGCCGAAACTACGGTATCTCCTGTTTCAAGATCTAAATCGATACCGTTGTGAAATTTTCCATTCCGGTATTTATATCTCGATGTAACAGGTCCATCAATTGGCATTGTAAACTCACCTAAAGAATCACCGTCCAAGCAAAGCCATACGGTATCCTTCATTTTAGTCAAATCATTAGCTCTAGAATAACAATCGTTATCATCCCATTTCATTGTATATGGCCCCCCAATCTCTTTAGAGCTCATTATTTCATGAATAGCAGGGTTTAAAATACCATCGAAAGTGCTGTCTTGTATTAACTCCCAAGATTGGTTAGAGTAAATAACCATTCTGCCTTGCTTTGTATCTATTGTATCAATAGCTCTTTGCGCCATTAAATCCCCCAATAAAGAAATCAAAAGAAAGAATAGTATTTTTTTCATTTCAAAAGTTCAAGTTGCGAAATTACAAATAATGCGCTTTACTATTTAACCTCAAGGATTTTGAGATTGTAAAAAACTTTTTCATTGGGACGCACTAAGTCCATGTATCCCTTAGCTCCATATGCAACGGCTGCATCCAGAATTACAAATAATTGCTGTCCATTTTTTGCATTATTTAACACCTGTCGCAATCCTTTCGGATAATTTTTCTGACCACGAGTATATGTTACGGGGAAATTTGAGGCGTACGTATTAAAAATATTTGATCGACTTTCAGTCGAAGCAATCATATGAAATTTAACTTTTGATTCTTTGTTCATTACATCTTCTTTACCTGACCGAAGCTCCCATGTTTTAACCCCATTAGAATTGGAACTTTCAGATACAATACCATGAACTTTTACAAAAAGCCAATTCTCACTGTTTGGAGGAATTAGATCTCCTAGACCTTTCTTACCATATGCCAATTCAGAAGGTATTTTAATTTGAGCAATATCACCTACCGATAAATATGCTAGCGCTTCATCCCATCCACGGTTTTGCATATTGAAGCCCAATACAAACGGTAAATAGGGCATTTTCATTCGATTGTTACCATCTATAATTTTGCCATCTGGAAGACTCAATCTATATTCTAGCATTAAGAGCTCCCCTTTTTGAAGACTTCTTGTGTCTTTTTTCTCAATCCAATCTATCTGTATGCCACTAGGAGTCTTTAAATGCCCAACAAAACTAAACTCATCTACAATATCTTTTATATTAACGTTAAGGTTTAATGCAGTATCTGTTATTTGATTTTTGATCAAAGAGGAATCAGATTGTTTCTCTGTGGTATCTCTTTTAATTGCTTCATCCTCAGTGCTTATTGGACCTAATAATCTTTTAGTCTCCATATTGGTAGAAGGTTCCTTTTCAGCAATATCACAGGCCAAAATTAAAAAAAGAGTAAGAAAGAAAATACCTATATTTTTTATTGTCATTATTGTAAACTTATCAATTCAACATCAATTAATAGAATAGATTGAGGAGGTATTATTTCAGAATCACCTAACAATCCATGTGCTAAATAGCTAGGTATTATAATCTTGGTTTTTTGACCTATCTGCATTAACTGTAATACTTCTTGCAGTCCAGATTCTTCATCACTTTGCCCCAATATAAATTGGTCAGGAATTGAATCTGTTTCATAGCAAGAGGTGCCATCTAAAAGCGCTATCGAAATATTTACAGATACTTGGTCACCTAATTTCGCGAAATCACCTGTGCCTGTTCTATTTTCCGCAAATTGATAACGGACTCCAGTACCTGTCTCAATCATTTTTAGATCCTTGTGATGTTCTAGATATATTTTAATTGCCAATTCTTCCCTTTCATGAAGCTCCTGATTAAAGTCAATTGAATGCTCTACAGACCATTTTTCCTTTTTGACAACGGGCTCAGGATCTTTTACCTCACAAGCAAATAAGATACAAATGGCTAAATAAACGTATTTACTCATTTTATCAGTTTTGAGCTTTCTTTAATTAGCTTTTGAATCGTATGCTGAATATCATCATGACTAAAGCCACCTGCTGCATACTTATGCCCACCCCCATTAAAATATGTGCCGGCAAATTCGTTCACATAAAAAGAGCCTTTTGAGCGGAATGACATTTTAACTTTACCCTCCTCGTTTTCCATCAGAAAAACAGAAATTGAAATACCTGTTACGCTCAGTGGAACATTGACAAGACCTTCTGTATCTCCCTTCTTAAAATTAAAACGTAAAAGCTCTTCCTGAGTTAAAGAAATATAAGCTATTGGAGTGTTTGGGATTTGATGAAATTTATTAGAAATTGCATAAGCTCTAAGTAATACCTTTTCTTTAGAGCTTTCGTCAAAAACCTTTTCATGAATCACATGCGCTTCTACTCCATTTTCGAGTAATTTTTTTAAAACGTCATGCGTTTTAGAACTTACACTTGGGAAACGAAATGAGCCTGTATCTGTCATAATACCAAGATATATTGCCTCACTTGCATTTTTATTTAAGTGATGACTCAGCTTACATTCCTCTAAGACTTCAAATAAGAGCTGCGCAGTGGAACAGACTTCTGGTCTTGATATGGTGATATTACAAAATTCAGTGGGGTTCGGGTGATGGTCTATCATGATTTTAGGTATCGACCAATTTGCAACAATAGCCTCCATATTCTCACCCACTCTATGCGTATGATTGTAATCAAGACACATCATAAGATCAAATTCACTTTCATTTTCTTGAAATTCATCATAAACGATATAGGGAACACCTTCAAGAAAGGACGATAGGTTACCTGCTGGTAGATCAGGTAAAAGAATAAGACATTGTTTCCCATAGGACTTAAGGAAATGCGCAAAAGCAACGGAACTGCCTATCGCATCACCATCAGGTGATTTATGAGTGGTAATTAAAACATTGCTTGCCTTGTTAAGTAGCGTTATAAATGCATCATTCATGCGTTAAAATTACTCTTTCTTTTGCATTTGAGCATCTTCTTCTGGGTCAGGGGGAAATAGTTTTGGAAGATCTTCAAATCCTTGCAACCTATCTAGCATTTCTTCAAGTTGGGAGATAGAAATACTTTTTGCAATAATTTTTTTGTCTTTATCTAAAAGAAAGACCTTCGGTGTACTAAAAATATCATATGTATTCTGATAATTCAACGATTCAAGTGTCGTTGGCTTGTTCGGTTCACCGGGATATAAGGGGACAAATTTCTCTGGGGCTTCTTTAGCATCAGTATATAGACGATCTGTTATTGCAGCATTGATAAATGTAAGTTTGTTTTCCCGAATAAACTTTTTCCACTTTTCAAAGTCATCACCAATAGCCTTACCAACAGAGAATATTTGAATATTTCTGGCTTTGAATTTTTCTTTGTACAATGTTTCAAGTTTCGGAGTGGTTTTTTTACAATGGCCACATTCAGGGTCCCAAAAGTAGAGAATCGTATAGTCGGAATTCAAACTGTAAAAATCAACCCAGACTTGATCGGAAGTGTCTTTTAAGTAAAGATTAAAAGGTTTTGAACCTATTGTAAGCCTTAGCTTGTTTTTCAGATTATCACATAGATCCTCAAACTTATCCTCACCCACCCAAAATGCGGGAGAATTCCCTTCTAAATTATCGGTACAATAATATCTATTTAACATTTCAAGATATACTTTATCCATACCCATAATTTTACTTTTTCCAAAAGAAGAAGTGATCCAACCCACGCTATATTCAAACATTTTGGATTTTGGGTTCAGCCCATCACAAAAGTTAAAAGCAAATTTCGTTACTGTATCCCAATGTTGAATCATCATGTTTTGTCCAAAAAAATATTCTAGTTTGTTATGAAAAATAGGATTGTTTACAAGTGCGTCATTTGTTAGATCGACATTGTCCCAAAAATGATCTCTATAATAAGTGAATCGAAAATTAGAGTCTATAATGTCTCCATTTGCATCAACAGGAGCGTCCGGTATAGGTACCTCTGTTGACATTTTAACGATTTTAGATACAAGTTTGTCAGTGTGGTTGTTAATTATATTTTGCTGATATGCTACAACAGCCTCATTTATGTCATTAATTTGAGTTGTTAAAACCTTGTACTCTTCACTCTCTGCATCAAGTAAAGCCCTTTGTTTACCAAGCTGACCCATTTTTGATTTTTGCGAACCTATAAACTTGATATATGGAATAAAAACATTGTTTTCATCTGACTTTTCTATTGTTAAATTACCTAGATAATCTGGTCCTTTTGTAGTAAATTCAATGTCTTCATTATTGTATATGAATTCAAAGTATTTTTGACCAGGCATTAATAGCCCTAGTATACCACTCGCCTGCTTTTCGCCGTCAAATTCAACAACGCCATTTTTCAACTCACCGGTATCAGCGTAAAACTTTTTCGTTCCAAAATATTTAATCAAGTGAACTGTTGTGTCCTTTTGGTTTTTGATCGTAAACTTTAAATTCTGGGCAACTGCAATTCCAGAAAACATAATGAATAGAAATAAGAATGCTGATTTCATGTTTTTTTTTGATTAATTTAATTCTTTTGATGTTGCTCCGCTCATTTTTTTAATCCTTTTAACAATTCTTTAACCATTACATTTAAAAAAGAGCTCGAATTCTTAAAGAGGCATTGTAATAAATAGCGCCAACAAAAGTAATAAAGACGATGCAAAGTGCTAATATGCTATAAACTGATACACCTGTCTCTAATATGATTCCCGACGCAATTAGCTTTTGTTCAATTATTTGGGATAGGATATAAAATGTAATTAAAGATATTACTGACATTATTAGAAATACAATTGAGAAATAGCTCAAGAAAACATTTCTGATTTTAGCAACAGTATGACCAAGTCTGAGCATAACGGAAATTTCATAGGTGCAATTCGTTAAAATCAACTGTAAATATTGAATCATAAGCATAAGTGATAAGAATAAAGTTAAAATTGCTAATGATATAACCCCAATAATTCCAGCAGACAAACCGCTTTTCAGTCTTTCAATAAACAATTGCTCACTTGAGCTTTCAAATCCGTTTTCTTCTAAATACTTTTCAAGAAGCCCAAAAGAGCCTTTCTTTGCTTTGACAACAAGTTGGCTGCGCATATCTTCTTTTTCTATGGAATATTTGCGATTTGCCCAGTTTAAGAATTCATTTGGGGCCAAGATGGATGAAAATGAATTGGTAAAACCAATTATAGTTGCAGGAAAAACATCACGTTGCCCCCTCTTTCCAATTAATAAATTCATTTTCACATTCGTAATTAGATCCTCTGATAAACGAGGTAATTGACTTGCTGACAAAAAAGTATTTAGCATAATCAAAAAATTTCGAGGCATAACGATTGGGACAACCTTTTTTGAAGTGTCCCACTTGAATTTTTGAGAAGGGATGTCAAGGTATTCACTTTCAACGGACTGCAAATAAATATTAGAATTGAATGATGGAATTATCGGGTCGTCAATTTGAACCAACACCTCAAATTTATTGGATAGTATCGCGCTGCATGAAGCAACAAAGTCACGAGCTTTTATTTGATTTATTTGTAGAGAGGTGAAATTCGGTTTTCCAATTCCAAGATGGGCGCCTCGACCAATTTTTTTCTGAATGACGAGTGTGTTGTCATCAAGAAGTTCAGAAGCTTCACCATAGTCTTTAGATTTATTAAATAGTTGTACCGCCAGCAGCATTAAAGTCAAACCCAGAACCACACCGATTAAAGCAATAATAAATTGCCATTTATTTTGATTTTTAAAAAAGAGCCTTTTCATTAAAGATTTATCGTTTTTAGTCCCATTCCTTCTTCTCCGTCAAGACTTGTTATAATTACACCTGCCTGTTCTTCATCTAATCTCTTTAATATCAAAGATCTACAAATCATAGTATTGGCCTCGTCTAAATGCGAAAAAGGTTCATCGCAAAGTAACAGCTCAAAGGGCTTGCACAATGCTCGAATAATCGCTACCCTTTGTTTTTGACCAAAAGAAAGTGTTTTAACTTTTTCATGCCATTTGTCAGCAATTCCGACTTCCATAAGCATATCCCTAATTAAGCCTTCATTATAGCCTTCAGCGTACTCAGGAACCAAGCCAATATTTTCAGCTACACTAAGATGGTTGATAAGTTGTAAGTCTTGAAAGATTGAGGTTATTTTTCTTTTGCGAAGAATGATCCATTCTTCCTCTTTTATTTCCAGTATTTTTTTTTGATTCAAATAAATATCTCCTTTATAATCTGAACGTAAGCCTAATAAGAAATATAAAAAGGAGGTTTTACCTTTACCACTTTGTGCCATGATTTGGTATCGCCCTCCATTATCTAAACGCAATGTAGTATTCCAAACTTCACTTTTAATTTCAATATCCTCGAAAACGTTCGGACATACCCTATTCAGTTCTATTTCTATCATAATTGATTACAAATGCTTCAATAATTGTTCCAAAAGACCCGTTTCATGTTTCGGATTTAAACAAATTAAATCCTTGTAACGCTTCAGCCACGTTTCTTGTCTTTTTGCGTAATTCCTAGAATTTTTTTGAATCTTTAAAATTGTATTTTCAAGACTTTCCTCTTCTCTTAAATAGGCATACCATTCTTTATATCCGACGGTGTTTTGAAGTAATAAGTTATCCATTAAAGGTAATTTCTTCACCTCTTCCAGAAGTCCATCCTCTATCATGGATAAAACCCTATTATCAATTTTGTTATAGAGCATTTCCCTTTCCCATGATATACAAAATCGAATGATGGGATATCCGATACCATTTTTTGGAATGGTTCTGATTTCATTTAAGGTCTTGCCAGAGACACGAATAATTTCTAAGCTCCTTAAGATGCGCATTGGGTTTTTTTGATCTATTCTGCGAAATGTTTCTTTATCCTTACTCTCCAGCTCTTTTAATAGAGGTGCAATTCCGTTATTTTTCCATTCTGAATGAAGAAGCGCCCTTACTTTAGGATCACTAGGTGAAGGGTGAAGCCCGTCAATTAAAGCATCGATAAACATTCCAGATCCACCACAAACAATGACATTTTTATGCCCTGTTTCAAATAATTCTTTGATTTTGGTTCGGCCTGATTTCATAAAGCCGGCGCTCGTTAAACTTAAATCATAAATGGAATGAGAATTTATAAAATAATGGGTTGCAATGTTAAGCTCCTGTTCAGTTGGCTTTGCTGTGCCTATAGACAGTTCCTTATAAAATTGTCTTGAGTCAGCTGAGACTATAGGTGCATTTATTTTTTGTGCCAACGCTAAAGCCAGTGAAGATTTCCCTGAAGCTGTCGGTCCTTGTATAATTATAATTCTACTCATTCTCTCGCCATGACATGTATCGCGAATATATAGATTTTACATAAGTTTTTGCAGGGCCACGATAAGCGCCGTATTTAACAGGAGGCTTTCTGTAATAATTTGGATCAGAAAGAAGTTTTATCATTAACTCTACATTTTCGTCCCATATGGTGGGATTGTATCCAAGTTTTTCTGCCAATCGAACTGCATCTTCAACGTGTCCTTTTCCGGCGTTGTAGGACGCGAGGGTGAATTTAAGTCTTTGCTCTCTAGATTCAATATTATCCCAAGCATTGTATAGTTTATCTATGTATTGCATACCTGCATCTATTTGAACCTCTGGGGGAGAATCGGGGTAAACATTAAAGCTAGGACCCGTATTCGGCATAAACTGCATCATGCCATATGCGCCTCCAAAACCTCTTGCATTTGGGTTGTATCGGGATTCTTGATAAGCAATAGAAGCTAAGAATCTCCAGTCCCAATTTCTTTTTAATGCAGAAGCTTTGAACATTTCATCATAATCAGACAAACGTATATCTTCATTGGTAATCGTATCTTTTTGACGAATGAAAAAATCAGTTTCTTCCATGTAGTCGAAGTATTTATTTCGTAAAACTTTATATGCTTTAGAATATAAAAAGTCATCTAAAAAGTAATCTAATTTTTCTTTAAGTAATTCGTCTGACTTTCTAAGACCAAAAGCGATATTCTGCCGAACAGATAAAAGTGTTGATATATCTATATTTGTTACACAAGACTGTTCTATTCTTGCAGTATTCTCCATGGCAATGGTATAGTCAATTTCACCGTTTGATACTTTTTCAATTAAATCTTCAGCTATTGGATAGTTTGGGAGTGTTCTAACCTCAATATTTGCACCAATCTCATCTTCAAGATGTAATATACGCTTTACAAAAGCTGACTTGTTTCTTATATAAAGTGTTTTATTTTGAAGTTCACTGATGTCTCGTATCAAACTATCAGGATTGTTACGCTGAATTAAAACTTGAAATGAATGGTTATAGGGCAGTGAAAAGGCATGTAGTTCTTTGTCGGACATCGTAATCGGCTTGTTGCAAGCAATAATATCTCCTTCAAAAGTATTGAGCTTTTTTACGAAATCTTTTGGATTTGATATCATTACAACCTCAAGGTCGACACCAATGGAACGCGCAAAAGTATCTAAGATATCATATTCAAAACCTAAAAATTTATCCTTGTATTCATAAAATGAAACCGCACCATTTTCTGTTAAAACACGTAAGGTTCCTCGCTCAAGAATTGCTGCTAAATCCTTTAATGGTTCGCGCTTCGACAAATCGACTCCATCATTACTGGTGTTACAAGTAAGCATGAATAATGAGAGTAATACAATTGATCCAATAGAGGTTCGCATAGCTCCGTATTTAAGACGGATTTTCTTTTACGAATTTCTATTTGTTAAGTTGCGTCAATATCTTCATTTGACGATTTCCTTTTTTTTTTGTTTATTTATATAAATCCTAATTCTATGGGAAACGATCAAAACGAAATATATTCAAAAGTTGTACGAGCAGGTAAAAGAACCTATTTTTTTGATATCAAAGCTACAAAAGGAAATGACCTTTACTTGACGCTAACTGAGAGCAAAAAAACATATAATGAGGACGGTGAAGGCTCCTACCAAAAGCATAAAATTTTCTTATACAAGGAGGATTTTGAAAAATTCAAGGATGGACTCGATGATGTTCTTCATAAAATAGAAGAATTAAAAAATCAATAATTTTTACTTTACCTATAGAATTTCTAAAATATGTATATATATTTGCACTCGAATTTGGGCGATTAACTCAGTTGGTTCAGAGTGCCTCCCTTACAAGGAGGAAGTCGGGGGTTCGAGTCCCTCATTGCCCACTAGTAAAAACAACCTACTCAATGAGTGGGTTTTTTTATGTAGTAATTGTTTTTTATTTGCAGACTAACAGTTTCAAAGGTAAAGCACATTATATCTTAAATACGACCTCTAGTTTTTCAATAGTTTCATTAAAGGAATAGCCATTTGTGATAGTTATAAATTGATTCAATAAAAAAACATCTATCTAGATAAAATCGTGGCAAGATGATTTTGTAACTTTGAGGAGTCTTATTGATGTATGGAAAAATTAAAAAAGCGCTGGGGTATATCCTCTAACATTCAAATTATATTAATTATACTCGTCTTTGCAGTTAATGGCTCATTCGCTACTTGGGTAGCAAAACCTGTCACCTCCTTTTTGGGGCTTACCTCCTCCTCCATTCACCCATTCTTTTATTGGATGCTTCGTATCCTATTGATTTTTCCAATTTATCAGGTTACGTTGCCAATCACAGGTTTTCTTTTTGGTCAATTCAATTTTTTCTGGAGCTTTGAAAAAAAGTTTTTAACGCGATTAGGGCTTGGGTTTCTATTTAAAAACAAATAGATAGGCTCATATTTAAATATTATATTTAAAAGTCATGACTTTTGAAATCATAAATTATTATTGGATTACAATTGCATTTTCAGTACTTGGAACTCTAATTATTTTTAATATTCGAGCTCCATATGGAAGACATACCTCAAAGAAATGGGGCCCGATGATTGATAATAAATGGGGATGGGTATCTATGGAATCTCCTGCACTTTTAATCATGCCTCTATTATCGTTCTTTGGTCCGGCACCTAAAACAAATCTCACCTATCTTCTTGTTGGTCTATGGTGTTTTCACTACGTATATAGGACTTTGGTTTTTCCATTTAAGCTTAAAACGAAAAATAAAAAAATGCCAGTTATAATTGTTCTTAGTGCTGTTTTTTTTAATGGGGTTAATGGCTTCTTAAATGGCTATTTCTTAGGATATATTAATACATACTCTATTAATATAAATACATACCATGTTTACATTGGTTTTTCCTTATTTCTTACAGGGGTATATATAAACAGGAGCTCAGATCGCACGCTGATTTCTCTTCGTGAAAAACAAGATGGTTATCAGATTCCTAGCGGAAGATTATTCGATAAGATTTCCTGTCCAAATCATTTCGGTGAAATTATTGAATGGATTGGATTTGCAATACTCGCATGGAATATATCTGCACTTTCGTTTGCAATATGGACCGCTTGTAATTTAATACCACGTGCTTTAAATCATCATTCTTGGTA
>JAKMFD010000050.1 GCA_022425625.1 Crocinitomicaceae bacterium
TGGGAGGACACCTATTGGACCAACCTTTACCAAGCCGTGAGGTTGAAAGTATTGACCCTTTTTTACTCATACACCACTGGGACGAACCACTCAATCCTGGAGGCAAACAAAGTGAGCTTGGTGTTGGACCTCATCCACATAGGGGCTTTTCTCCTGTTACTTTTATTTTTAAAGGCAGCGTACGTCACCAAGATTCTATTGGGAATACCGCCGTCATATCAGCAGGAGGTACACAATGGATGCATGCAGGGAGAGGCATCATTCATAGTGAGCGACCAGGTATCGATTTGGTTGAAAATGGCGGCCAACAAGAATTTATTCAGTTTTGGGTTAATACACCTTCAAAATATAAAATGGAAGCTCCTTATTATCTCCCATTAACCGCAGAAGACACACCAAAAATCACTAGAGATGGGGCAGAAATTTCAGTAGTTGCGGGGGTGTTTGAGGGTGTTAATGGTCCAGCTAAAACATATAGCCCACAGACTTTACTTCGTGTAAACGCTAAAGAAAATAGCTCAATGCAGCTTCCGCTACCCAAAACTTATAATTCACTACTTTATTTGCTGAACGGAACACTAGATGTTAACGGTTCTTCTGTCTCAACAAAAGATATGGTCTGGTTCAAAAACGATGGCGATTTTATTGATTTAAAAGTTAAAGCTTCATCGCGCTTTATTATTCTTTCTGGAGCTCCAATAGCAGAGCCAGTCTGCTCTTATGGTCCATTCGTTATGAATACACAAGAAGAAATACAAGCTGCTCTTTTTGATTTTCAAAATGGTAAAATGGGCGCTTTAAAAGAGTCTTTTGAAGAAGGCTAAATTAAGGTAGCTTCAAAAGCATCTTTTAAGCAATGTCAATAATTACATAATCCTACTTATCTTTGAGCGCTTATTCGCAGAATAATTTTTCGCATAACTAACTAGAAAAGAAGAAAATGGAATTTTTAGACTATCAATTTTTAGGGAATTCAATTGAAGTATGGGCTGTTGCCCTGGCTATCATTATCGGAACATTTGTAGCAACGAAAATGGTTTATTGGGTCCTTTCAAATATTTTAAGGAAACTTACGGCAAAAACAAAGACCAATCTAGATGACGTTCTTATAGATAAACTTGAAAAGCCCATCCGTTATTCAATTTTAATCATAGGGTACTGGATTGCTATTCACTACATATATATTGAAAATGAGGGCGTAATGAACTTTTTGGAAGCTGTTGCATCTATAGCGGCTGTATTAACTCTAACGTCAATAACCTCGCGTGTTTTTGATGCACTTGTTACTGAAGTTGTGCAACCTATGGTTGAAAAAACTGAGGGTGGCGGTGATAATTATATATTACCCATCATTTCAAAGGCCGTCAAAGGAATTATTTGGACTTTCGGTATTATCATCGGACTCGATAATATTGGATTCGACATTACTGCTATGATCGCAGGTCTTGGAATTGGTGGATTGGCGCTTGCATTGGCAGCACAAGACTCGGTAAAAAATATTTTTGCTGGTATCATGATTTTCCTGGACAAACCTTTCAAAATTAAAGATCGAATTCAAATTGAAGACTTCGATGGAGTCGTTGAAGAGGTTGGATTAAGAAGTACACGAATCAGAACACTGGATGGTAGGATTGTTACTATTCCCAACAGCACATTTACTGATAACAGCGTTGTCAATGTAACATCACAACCCGCTCTGAAAATTGTTCTCAATTTAGGCCTTACTTATGATACGGATGAAGTAGGTATGCAAAAAGGTGTGGACATTCTGAGACAAATCGTTGCAGACAACTCTGACATTTTAGAGGAAGACTGTTCCGCTGGGTTTAAAGACTTTGGAGATTTCTCATTGGGTATTTTATTCATCTATTATGTAAAGCCTGAAGCACATTGGCTTGACTCACAAAATACGATTAGCAAAGAGGTTCTCGCACGATTTACCGCTGCTGGTTTAGACTTTGCCTTCCCTACCCAAACGCTTTTGAACAAAAGCATCTAAAAATGAATGCCTAAGTTTTAAGGCTTTATTTTAAACATTCGCCTGTTGAAAGACTTGTGAATGAGATCGCATATCCAATTCTGTAACAATTAATTTGGTTATAAAAATAGACCTATGCAGAAAAGGGCAGGATCATTAGTAGTCAATCGAAATAAAGAATTGCTTCTCATTTATAGAAAAGGAAAATGGGACCTTCCAAAAGGAAAGGTTGAGAAAAGCGAAAAAAAAAAACATGGCGCACTCAGAGAGACGGCAGAAGAAACTGGCCTTGAGCTAAAGAACTTGTCTTTGCAACATCCTTTGAAAAAGACAGCACATCTGCTAAAGCAGAAAAAGATAAAAACCAAATGGTATTTGGTAAACTATATAGGGTATAAAAGAACAATGAAGCCACAAAAAGAGGAGGGTATAGAACAATGCATTTGGGTTAAACAGGAATCCCTCGTGTTTTATCTCCCATACCTTAGGTCTTATGCCAAGGAGGTCTTAAAATACTACATTGAGTATACGCAAAATCCGCTCGGGATAAAATTTGTTGCTTAGTGTCCTATCATCTTTGAGGGGTCAACTATGTCATCATATTCCGCTTCAGAAACATGACCAAGCCCCACAGCTGCCTCTTTTAACGTTGTTCCGTTTTTATGAGCGTATTTGGCTATTTCAGCAGCCTTATAATAGCCTATTTTAGTATTTAAGGCGGTTACCAACATTAAGGAATTCTCAAGATGTTTTTTGACCATTTCCTCATTTGCTTTTATGCCTGTTGCACAATTAACGGTAAATGAATTACAAGCATCTCCAATAAGCCTCGCAGATTCTAAAACATTTGCAGCAATAACTGGTTTGAATACATTTAATTCAAAATGTCCATTAGACCCTGCAACGGAAACGGTTACATCATTCCCCATAACCTGAGCACAAACCATTGTTAAAGCCTCTGGTTGCGTTGGATTAACTTTTCCCGGCATAATTGAAGACCCTGGCTCATTCTCTGGTAGCATGAGTTCTCCGATTCCACATCTTGGACCTGACGATAACATTCTAATATCATTCCCTATTTTCATCAAAGAAACTGCCGTTCTTTTAAGTGCAGAGGAAAGTTCAACCATAGCATCATGAGCTGCTAAAGCTTCAAATTTATTTGCAGCTGTTTTGAATGGCAATCCTGTAAAAGCTGCTATTTTTTGAGCTACAAGAACATCGTATCCTTTTGGAGTGTTGAGACCTGTGCCTACTGCTGTCCCGCCCAATGCAAGCTCTTTGACAGGTTCCAAGGCATTATGAATCGCCCTTAATGAATGGTCTAGTTGCGCAACATATCCACTAAACTCTTGTCCTAAGGTTAATGGGGTTGCATCCATGAAATGCGTGCGACCTGTTTTGACGATATCTTTGAATTCCAAAGCTTTTGCAGCTAATGTAATCTTAAGATTCTCAATTCCTGGAATTGTGACCTCAACAACCTGCTTATAGGAAGCAATGTGCATAGCGGTTGGAAAGGTATCATTGGAGGACTGAGATTTATTAACATCATCATTTGGGTTCAATGTTTTACTCGCATCTGTCAAGCTTCCTCCATTCAACACATGTGCTCTATTCGCAATGACCTCGTTACAGTTCATATTAGATTGTGTTCCAGAACCTGTTTGCCAAATCACAAGTGGAAACTCATCATCGTGCATTCCAGAAATGATCTCGTCACAAACAGAGGAGATTAAATCTTTTTTAGCAGTATCGAGTACACCTAGCTCCTCATTAGTGTGTGCGGCAGCCTTTTTTAAAAAAGCAAATGCATGAACAATTTCAATAGGCATTGATGCAGCTGGTCCAATCTTAAAATTATTTCTTGATCGTTCGGTTTGGGCTCCCCAATATCTTGTTGCTGGAACCTTAACATCCCCCATTGTATCTTTTTCTATTCTATATTCCATTTTATAATGAATTATTTATTTAAATTTTTTAATTTTGCGTAAGCGTACAGCAAAAATAGTAGAACATGAGCACTTTTGGTATAGTTTTATTTCTTTTAATTGGAGGCATGGCCTTTTGGATGTTATTATTCTTAATGGGCTTCGTACTTCCTTATTGGATTACCTTAGGTATTTTTGAGCAATTACGTCCAAAAAGAGTTCTAGACGAGGAAGAAAAATAACACCTCTCAACTTTTAACTTTCCTATATTTATTGACTAAAAATAGTTTTCAACGTAACTTGCGGTTAGGTCGTTCTTTAGGATGAAAAAGTTGTCATACAGCTATCCAAACAAAAATAACTAACTTCGACTTGTCAATTATTTGAACCCAAAGACTATGGAGATCACACCAGAAATTAAAGCTCGATTAGAACAGCTTAACAAGAAATATGCTGCAATTGGGCAAGATCTTGTTTCGTATTTAGACGGCTTGATTTTTGCAAATCCGCTAACTTATTGGGATTATATTGAGGTGGATGCACTTTTGAGTCTTCAAAAGCCTAAAACAGACTATCCAGACGAAAAAATATTTATAGTATATCATCAAATTACAGAGCTTTACTTCAGCTTAATTCTCCATGAATTAGAACAACTATGTTACAATGGTAAAATCATTTCTGAATCAGGACAAGACCAAGGTTGGAACAAATCCTTAGATGCCAACTTCTTTATCTCTAGGTTGAAGCGCATCAATATGTATTTCGAAACATTGACGCAGTCTTTTGATGTCATGCGTTTTGGTATGGAAAAAGACCAATTCACAAAGTTTCGTATGGCGCTTTTATCGTCAAGTGGATTTCAAACCGCCGCATACAGGCGTATTGAAATCGCTTGTACGGACCTTAAAAATCTTGTAATCGAAGAGCGCAGAGAAGGACTTGAAAATGCCGACTACCATGAACAATTGGATAATATTTATTGGAGAAGAGGTGCTATCGTAGAGGAGACTGGAGAAAAAGCACTGACCTTACGTGATTTTGAAAAAAAGTACCTTCAAGAGTTTCACGACTTTGCAGATGAATATCAACCCATTAATATTTGGAATAAATTCATGAGCCTTTCTGATAAGGATCAAACAAACGAAGAGCTGATATCTGAACTAAGAACATTGGACGTAAATGTAAATGTAAACTGGCCCCTTATACATTACAGAACGGCCGTTCATTATTTATCCAAAGGAACGGGTGATGAAAAAGGAACGGGAGGTACAAACTGGCAAAAATATCTCCCTCCTCGATTTCAAAAACGAATGTTCTATCCTAAGCTCTGGAGTGAGCAAGAAAAAAAGGATTGGGGTAAAAAATGGGTTGAACAAGTCTTGGCCGATAGTATTTCAACAGGCCAACCTTTTCAAGGTAAAAAGTAATTATTCAATTGGCTTAAGATAAGCTGCTGATAAATCAATAATCCCGAAGGAATTTACCTGCGCGCCTCGCAAGCGCAAATTAAATACGACAACTAAATCTTCAAAATACAAGGGAACAATGGGGGCCTCTTCATTTAATATTTGAACACAAGCATTGAAATGTTCATTTCGAACAGCGGGTCTTATTTCTGCCCTGGCCTTATCCATCTTAATATCAAACTCTCGACTTGCGTAATGAACGTTCTTTCCCATCTTGATTTTGGGATTCGAGTAATAGGGCATTAAGAAGGATTCTGCATCAGGGTAATCTGAGATAAAAGCAGATTTCCAAACCAAGGCGCGACCACTATTAATTGCATCTTGCTTCGCTTTGAAAGGTAAACGCACCAACCTAAATTCTAACTTTAGGTTTTCTCTAAGCTCTTGAACAAGGCTCTGACACCAGGCATCTTCTTGGGAACCCATTCCTTCACTTAAAAATAAGGTAAGCGTATCCCCTTTTTTATATTCACTTTTTCTTAAATAGCTTTTTGCAATTTTTAAATTATATGGTGCTTTACTACTCCCAATATATTTAAAGAAGGGAACTGATGGCAAAACGCCTTTATTTGCAGGCGAGCCCTCACCGAATAAATAATCACGACAAATTTTATCACGGTCTACAGCGTGGTAAATTGCCTTTCGTAAATAAATATCATCAAAAGGCGGACGGCTACAGTCAAATTCCAAAAGATTCACCTTTAACCCTTTTTTATGCTCCACCTTATGTAAAATGTTTTTCCCCTCTTGGGCGTCCATCAAAGATCCGAACAAGGAATTGATTTCATTAATTGGAATGTTGGAAAGCAGATCTGTAGACTGAGATGCAAACATATTAAATACCTCTTGATCATTGGTCTTAAACTTTAAGTTCAAAGAATCAATAAAGGGAAGGCGATTTCCATATTGATCAATTTTCCAATAATTTGGATTTCGAGTATAACGAATACCATTTTCATTGATTTGGTCAAAAACAAATGGCCCTGTACCTATTGGGTGATTGATGATTTGATCGCTGTAAAAATCATAAGCCTGTTTTGAAATGACCGAAAGGCTTTGATGGGTTAATATCTTTAAAATCGTTTGAGTAGAGTCAACGAGTTGTATTCGTAATGATGTATCAGACAGCACTTGTATCCCTTCTACACCCTTTTTAAAATCTTTATCTTTTGAAGATAAAAAATCCAAGGCGCCAATTATTTTAGGTGTTAATAATTGTCCTTGCTTATTCAGGGCATTAGAAGAACATGCAAAATCTAATGTAAACTTAACATCTCTCGAGGTTAATCTCCGGCTTTTATTTTCGAAACAAGAATCCTTATGGAAATAAATCCCGTTTCTCATATTTAAATCAACATAGGAATTGTCTGCTGAAAAACTATAGGAAGTTATAATATTTGAAATAAGGCTTTGGTCTTCTTCATTAAAAGCCAATAACGTTTCAAATACTGGGGCTGCTGCACGTTGGTCATACATTGAAACGGCAGCCATAGGGAATATAAAATCTGTTCTTTCACGAGCAAAATAAGACACATTTCCACCATAAATCCTACCTCCTTTGGCGATTAGCTTTTCTGGAGCTTCGGAAGAGGTGCAAGCCGAGATTATTAAAATAATAAAGGCCGCAAAATTGAAATAATGTTTAAGCATCTAATTTGAAATTCTGATGATTCGCTTCCGCATACTTTCACCGTCTTTTGTCAAACTTAAATAATAAATGCCATTTGCAAGAAGAGATAGATCTATAAAATCACTATCCTGTTTAGAAGCTATCCATTTACCATCATGACTGAATAGAGCTATTTTATCACAAATATCACTTAACTGAACAAAGCCGAATGTTGGATTCGGATAAACCAATACATCCGAAATGTCATGCTCCGTAATATGAGCAATTCCTATATAAAGTGAGTCTGTGAATATGCAATCATTTTGATCAGCTATAAGTACGGTGTACCAGCCAGGATTCAAATAAACTGCAATGGAGTCCGTTTGAGAAGTGCTCCAAGTATAGCTATATGGTGGTAGGCCTCCTTGAGGTGTTACAATTGCAACCCCATCTAAACTTCCTTCACCACTTGCATTTATAACTTCAAATAATGCTGACAATTCTTCTAGCTGAACGATTGCTATCTCCTCTTCTTTGAAACACATATTAGAATCAGAGACTGATACGGTATATTGGCCTGGTGTGAGTCCATCAAATGAATTTCCATTAAATTGATTCAATGAATAACTATAAGGTGTTGTTCCTCCGTTAGCCTCAATCAATAAAGAGGAATATACTAATGGATAACACAAAAGTGAATCATACGTCAATTCTAGCAGCAGTGGATCGGGTTGTTGAACTTCCAAAATAATAGAGTCAGTGCATCCCCTTGAGTCCTCAACCCAAAGACCATATAGACCTGCCGATAACGAATCTATATAAGTAGATGATGAGCCATTCTCCCATAAGATATTGTACGGAGTGTATAGGGAGTCCATTACTACGGTGAGGCCTCCATTTTCCTCTTGAAAACAACTTACGTTTTGAATATGTATAGAATCTATAACGGGGATAGATTCTGGAACAAATACTGAATCTTCAACAATACAGCCATCTGTGTGCGAAATAACAACTGTATTCCAACCCGAAACAAGGGCGTCATTCGGTTTTGTAGTTATTCCATTTTCCCAAAGGAAGGTGCACATACTAAACATACACGGGCATCCAGAAGAAGACAATGTCGCATTTCCATCTGAGCCGCCAGGACATGTTGGCGAGGAAATTGCACCATAGGTGATTTCATATGGATCAGATAATACATAGTCCAAAGCTTCCATACACCCCAAACTATCTATAATATGAACAGTATAGGTGCCTTCTGGTAGTGAAGAAATGCTCGGGCTAATCATTCCATTAGACCAATGATAAGTATAGCTAGGGTATGTTCCTGTTACATTTGGAGTAATGGCACCATCAGAAAAACCGTTACATGATACATCTGATATCGAAGAAGAGCTTACAACACTATTGTCACCACAGAAAATAGACTCATTATTATAGCTCCCATCAAATAAGCTTCCAAGATAGGAACCCCATGCAATTCCAGCATTAGGCATCGATGTTTGTAGATTAATTCGACGAATCGTTATACCATTCCATGCCACGGGATTTAAGCTGTCATTTCTATTTGCAAAAACAAAGTCCATTGAGCCATCATCGTCCAAGTCAGTTAAGAGTGGAGAGGAACCCAAATTTACACCTGCATTGTTTGGTGTCAAGTTTGAAACGCTATTTGTTTCAAAGTCAATACTTTCAATTCTGTGTTGAAAAAAGCCATCCTGAAAATATGTAATAGATGCCAACGCCTCATCGCGTCCATCATTATTCATATCTACAGCATTACCTGAGGAGTAATTAATTTGTCCTAAACTGTCAATAAACTTTAACGAACCATCTGCACCATCAAGCATTACTTGGTAAAAGTCTGAATATGATGGTGCTATACCTTTGAAAAGGGTTAAAAAGACATCTGGTGTAAAACCACCTGTGAAATTACCAATAACGGGGGCAGCGCTAGATTCTGTATTTGGATATTTAAAAGACCATTGCTCCGAAAAATCTGATCCTGAGAATTTCTGAAGCTTACCATCATAAGAAAGGATATAAATATCAAACCTATTTTCTAATTCATTATAAACAACTGACGGTGGGGCTATAAAACCTTTAAGCGAATCTGACGCAAGCACAATAGCATCATCCATAGTATTGTTAAGTATGCTCTCCAAAGGACAAGCATAAAAATTACCACCTAAATTTTCACCTCCCGTCCCAAACAAAACCCATTGATTACCATCATTATTCAGATCACAGATTATAGGAGAGCAATATGTTTCAGCACTATCAGGAACAACAGCTTCGGCCAGTATAGTCCCATCAATAGCTGATAAAACCACAACATGTCCGGGAGGACGATTGGTTTCCCATTCCGGAGCAGTATGATCACCACCGTTGGTTACCAAAAAGTCGGGATAAGAGTCGCCATTTACATCATTAATTTTTTGAGGATTATAAAAATTATACCAGCCACTATCTGAAGGATTGGTTCCATAAGGGAAAAAATCCCAAATGACATTTCCATTTACTCCATTCAAAGCAAGAAATTGCGCTTCCCTTCCTGTAATAAATATATCATCAATACCATCTCCTGAAATGTCTTGAAATATTGGTGATCCAAAAAGTTCGTTTCTTGATGGTGATTGCCAAAGTAACGCGCCAGAAGCTCCATTAAAAGCCATAACTCCAGCTGAACTATATTCTCCATCTGTTCCGCCACCAATAACAATATCAAGCACACCATCTCCTGTTAAATCTATAGGTCTTGGTGAACTTAGTGTGGGGATAGAGTCAATTTGGCTTTCCCATATCAGTTCCTGGCCGAATAGGTTTTGTATGGTTACCAAAACAATGAAGGCAACTAAAAATCTCATAAAAGTTTTCCTTATTGGTTACGAACAAGTGTCAAAAAGCCATGGCCTTCGACACGCGCTGGAGG
>JAKMFD010000052.1 GCA_022425625.1 Crocinitomicaceae bacterium
TCGGTGACCCAGCCAAAAGACAAGCCATTACAAATCCAACCAAAACAATTTACTCTATAAAGCGATTTATGGGGTCAAGCTTTGACGATTGTAAAAAAGAAGTATCAAGAATGCCATATAAAGTGGTAAAAGGAGATAACAACACGCCACGCGTGGAGATTGATGATCGTAAATATTCACCACAAGAAATTTCAGCAATGATTCTTCAAAAGATGAAGAAAACAGCGGAAGATTATTTAGGACAAGAGGTTTCTGAAGCGGTAGTAACTGTACCTGCTTACTTTAACGATTCACAACGTCAAGCAACCAAAGAAGCTGGTGAAGTTGCTGGTCTTACAATTAAAAGAATCATTAATGAGCCAACTGCAGCAGCTTTGGCCTACGGACTAGATAAAAAAGGTGTTGATCAAAAAATCGTTGTTTTTGACTTTGGAGGAGGAACGCATGATGTTTCTATTCTTGAGCTAGGAGATGGTGTTTTTGAGGTATTGTCAACTGATGGTGATACACACCTTGGAGGAGATGATGTAGACGAAACAATCATTTCATGGTTAGCTGACGAGTTTAAGAAAGATGAAGGTCTTGATTTGCGAAAAGATCCAATGGCATTACAAAGATTGAAGGAAGCAGCAGAGAAAGCAAAAATCGAGCTTTCCTCTACAACATCCACGGAAATCAACTTGCCATACATTATGCCTGTAGATGGTGTACCAAAACATTTAGTTCGAACACTGCAACGTGCAAAATTTGAGCAGTTGATATCACAAATCGTGGAAAGAACTATCGCACCATGTAGATCTGCACTTAAAAATGCTGGCTTATCTGCAGGTGATATTGACGAAGTGATAATCGTTGGAGGATCAACTAGAATCCCAATCATTCAAGATGCTGTTAAAAATTTCTTCGGAAAAGCACCATCAAAGGGTGTGAACCCTGATGAAGTTGTTGCTATTGGCGCTGCGATTCAAGGTGGAGTTTTAACCGGTGAGGTTAAAGATGTTCTCCTTTTGGATGTAACGCCGTTATCTCTAGGAATAGAAACAATGGGGGGTGTATTTACCAAATTAATTGAGTCGAATACAACCATTCCAGCTAAAAAGTCTGAGGTATTCTCAACTGCAGCTGACAACCAACCTTCTGTTGATATTCATGTGCTTCAAGGAGAGCGCCCGATGGCAAATGATAATAAATCATTAGGAAGATTTCAGCTTAGCGATATTCCTGCAGCGCCACGAGGTGTGCCTCAAATTGAAGTTACATTTGATATTGATGCAAACGGAATCATGAATATTTCTGCAAAGGATAAAGGAACTGGGAAAGAACAATCCATTAAGATTGAAGCTTCTTCAGGTTTGTCAGATCAAGAAATAGAAAGAATGAAGGCTGAAGCTGAAGCAAATGCTGAAGCAGATCAAAAAAAGAAAGAAGAAGTCGAGGTTGTTAATAAGGCAGACTCTACAATCTTCCAGACTGAAAGACAGCTTAAAGAATACGGAGATAAACTTCCTGCAGATAAAAAACAACCTATCGAGGATGCTTTGGCAGAATTGAAAAAGGAGTTTGAAGCGAAGAACATTGAGAACCTCGAACCAGCAATGGAAAAGTTAAACAATGTTTTCCAAGCGGCATCTCAAGAGATGTACAATGCAACGAATCAAGAAGGCGGAGATCCTAATGCGGGTCAGCCACAAGGTGAAGGTGCAGAAAATGCTCAAGATGAGGTTACAGATGTTGACTTCGAAGAAGTAAATGAAAAGAAATAGTCTCGAGTAGTAAAGGATTATTTGGTTATAAGTTAAAAGGCACCCACAGGGTGCCTTTTTTTATACATTGATGGCTTTTTTCAGACGAAAGAGGTTGCTCTCCTTGAAAAAATCATGTCCGCATTCAATTTCAATTAAGGCCTCAGGAAAGCCTATTTCATTCAAAAAAAGGACTGCTTGTTGGGTTCTAATGACTTGGTCATATTTACCCATAATTACCCTAAAATAGATTTTATTGGAATTTAGTGACTTAGTGATCGCAGCGAAGTCAGGTTTTATATTTCTGAATCCTCTCCAGGTTCTCGATGCCCTTTGAAACTGTTCTTTATTTCCTGCAAATAGCTCAATAAAGGCCAAGACTTTTGGTCTTATTAATCCTAGTCTGAAAGCAAATTTTGCAATTCTAATAAATGATTTAGGGGAACCCTCCCATTTTTGAAATAATAATCTAGCCAAACGCATGCGCGAGGTTCGGTTATAAAAACTCATTGGGTCCATACCGTCAGGAGAAATTATTTGAACGGATTTTAGTCGTTCTTCATATAAAGGAAGTAGTGAAAGTACAAATCTTCCACCTTGAGAAAAACCAATAAAATGAAAATGGTCGTTTGCCTCTTTTTCAATAATTTTTGCAAAGATTGAATTGAATTCTTCGATTTTCAGGGGTTGATTTTCGATTCTTTCTACAGGAAATTGAGATTTTCCATGATGAGGTAGTACAATTAATATCAGTTTCCGGTCTTTTTTTGCCAAAAACAAAAAATCTTCCACGTTTCTGCCATGTCCATGAAAACAGACCAGAGTATTTTGTCCTGAACCCTCAATATAGTACTCTAGAGTAACGTTGCCTTCTCTAATTAAATGTGAATCCATTGCCTCTAAATTAGGTCATACGATCCTCTTTTTGCTCGGTAATCTGCTTTAATTAACATTTTGGTTGAAATTTGTGTATAAACATTTTACATAATTGAGCCCAAATCGTAGTATTTCAATTAAATTTGCTTTCGATTTATTGTGTTATGTCACATCATCTAAATTGAACGTTATATGCCCAAAGATTCTTCCATAAAATCTATTTTAATTATTGGTAGCGGTCCCATTGTAATTGGACAAGCTTGTGAATTTGATTACGCTGGCTCTCAGGCCTCTAGATCTTTAAGAGATGAAGGTATTGAGGTTACTTTAATCAATTCCAATCCTGCAACAATCATGACCGACAAAGTTGTTGCTGATAACGTTTATTTGAAGCCTCTTGAACCGGCAAGTGTTCGTGAAATTCTCGAACAACACAATATTGATGCGGTCCTTCCAACTATGGGAGGGCAAACTGCATTGAATTTGTGCATCAAATGTGATGAAATGGGTATTTGGGAAGAGTTTGA
>JAKMFD010000063.1 GCA_022425625.1 Crocinitomicaceae bacterium
TTTTACAAAAATAATCGAATGTCTAAAATAGCCTAATGAAAAATAGAAAAGCTTACGCTTATTTTACAAGTTTAAACTTCGCGACCCTTCCTTCAGAAGCAGAAGCATAAAGTTTGTTCTTTAGAACGGTTAAGCTATAGAATTTCCCTGTGGTTAAAGCTGACCAATTCATTCCTTGATCTAAAGAGTAATCAATTCCATTGGTCCCGCATGTATAATAAACACCTTTATGAACAATGACACAAGATCTATATCCATTAGGTCCTTGAACAGGTGGAATCCATGTTTTTCCACCGTCTTTAGTAATAAAACAATTTTTGTTTGAATCGTCAGGGTTCTTATAATTACCGCCAACAACAACACCGTTTTGTAAGTCCTCCATTGCAACAGAGTAGGCGCCAGAGCTTGGTTTTGATTCAAAAGGAAGTTTTGAGGTATACCAAGTTTTACCCATGTCTACTGTACTAATAAATCTAGAATTCATACCACCTGTGACAATTACAAATGAGCCTTCTATGTAAATTATACTCGTGCCGCTTGCAGAAAAACCAAATTCTCCTTCAAGAGCGTTTAAGGTTGTTTTTGTGGGTAACCATTTAATGCCTCCTGAGTTGGTGTAGTAAATAGGGAATTTCCCGTCTACAGGATCTCCGAATAGCATTCCTTTCATAGCATACATAGCCATTCCATCATAGAAAACTTCATTTGCATCTATGCTCATTCTCATAGGTTTACCATTTAAAATATATGAGAGCTGACTTTCGTTATTGCTTTGCATCGCAATGACTTTCTGACCATTTACATCAATATCTCGAAGTTCATGCAGTGGAGAAGATAGATTTAGGCATCTAGATTTGTGTGTTTTTATATTATACTCATAGATCAATCCTGTGTTCGAGCTTAGGTATAAACTATTTTTAAATCCCGCAATACCTCTAGAGTGAGTTCTAGAGTCTGCATAGTGCTTGTATTGCGCAATCAGTGAGGAAGCTGATAAGCTAGAGGCTACGAAAACGAGTATTAAAATGTGTTTTATGTTCATCTTTAATTGCGTTGATATCATTTGGTATTTCTTTTTTCCATCTTTTATGAGACCATATCCACTGGCTCGGTTGATTTAAAATATCATTTTCTAAAGCACAAACATATTTTTCTGTTAGCGCTCCGTATGATAAAGATAGGGGTTCTTCAGTAAGAAGTTTAAATTCGAGTTCATAAAATCCACGCTTTACTTTTCTTACAGAATAATAGATGACAGGAAGGTTATAGGTGTTGGCAATCATTTCTGTACCAAATGTAAATGCAGTTTGCTGATTCAGAAAAGAGGTCCAGTAGCTTTTTTTTACGCTTCCCGGAGATTGATCTCCTAGAATAAGTAGAGCGTATGGCTGCTCTCCAAGTTTATTTATGGCTGCTTTGTAGTTCTTTGAATCGGTGACAATCATACCTAGTCTTGCCCGTCTTTCATTGATCTTTTTACCCAAAGATTCTTGAGTTAAAGGCATGCCTATTCCAATAGCTTGATGTTCAATGATTTTATTTTGATAGGTAATCCACCATTCCCAGTTGTTAATATGCCCTGAACACAATACGACACTTTTATTTTTTTTATAAAAATCATTTACAAGCTCAGGGTTTTTGACTTTGTATCTTTTATTGAGTTCCTTTTCTGTGATACTAAGGTTCTTTATGCCTTCAACGATAATGTCTGAAAAATGCAAATAGTAATCCTTTAAAATCTGTCTTTTGAGTTTAGGATCCATTTGAGGAAAGCTTTTGGATAGATTATTTGAAACTATTTTTTTTCGATATCCAATAATGTAGTATAAACAAAAATAGAGCAGGTATGAAAATAGGTGTAATACACTTAATGGTAGCCAAGATAATGGCAATAGGAAAATGAAGTATAAAAGTTTTCCCATTATTTATTGTATTTGTTACTCCAAAGTTTGCTTTGATTCTTTTCGATAGCCTGTTCCTTTGCGCTTGAACCAGCTTCAAAAAAAGTACTGCCTTTAATTTCTTCAGGTAAAAATTCTTGAGCAATAAAATTGCCGTCAAAATCATGGCTGTATTTATATTTCTCACCGTAACCAAGCTCTTTTAGTAGTGCGCTAGAGGCGTTACGAAGTGCGACAGGTACATTTAGATTGCCAGTTTTTTTAACGGTTTGTTGTGCTTTATTTATTGCCATGTATGCAGCATTGCCTTTAGGGCTATCTGCCAAATATATAGCGCATTGTGCTAGAATAATTCTAGACTCTGGCCAACCAACTTTTTCCACAGCTTGAAAAGTATTATTTGCAAGAAGTAGCGCATTGGGATTAGCCAATCCAATATCTTCAGAAGCTGATATAATAAGACGTCTTGCAATAAATTTCGGATCTTCTCCGCCTTCGACCATTCGTGCTAACCAGTATACGGCGGCATTTGCATCACTTCCTCTAATGGCTTTTATAAAAGCAGAAATTATATCGTAATGCTGATCACCATCCTTATCGTAACGTGCCAGTGATTGCTGCGCATTTTCTTGAACCAATTTGTTCGTTATTTCAATGGATTCATTTTCAGGGAAAGCACTGATAATGATTTCAAATACATTCAATATTTTTCTCGCATCTCCTCCTGATATAGCTAGTAGGCTGTCATATTCCTTGAAGCTTACTTTTCTTTGAGATAGAATACTGTCTTGAGTAATGGCTCTTTGCAGAAGTGCAATAAGATCTTTTTTAGTATGGTCTTTTAGGGTATATACATGGCATCTCGACAGGAGTGCTGAGATCACTTCAAAAGAAGGATTTTCTGTTGTAGCACCTATCAGAGTGACAATGCCTTTTTCTACAGCGCCCAGAAGGGAGTCTTGCTGAGATTTTGAGAACCGATGAATTTCATCAATAAACAATATGGTTCCTGATTCTTGAAACATCCCAGCATTCTGAACTTTGGCAATGACCTCGCGAACATCCTTAACACCTGAAGAAATTGCTGAAAGGGTATGAATTGTTTTTTTCAGCTTCTCTGCTACAAGATAGGCGAGTGTAGTTTTTCCGACACCAGGTGGTCCCCAAAAAATCATAGAAGGAATAATTCCAGCCTCTAAAGATCTCGTGAGAGGTGCATTTTCTGAGAGCAGATGTTCTTGCCCTATATAGGATGCTAAATCCTTTGGGCGCATTCTTTCAGCAAGCGGAGCTAAACCATTCATGCTACAAATTTAAGGAAAGATTGATTCAGTGCTTGAAATACATCTCCAATTCACATATCCTCATTATTTTTATGCCGTGTTAAACGGAAAGAAAATAGCAGTTGTACTTCCTGCATATAATGCAGCGGGAACCGTAGCAAAGACCTACAGTGAGATTCCAATGGAAATTGTTGATGTTGTGATTCTAGTAGATGATGCAAGTAAAGACAACACCTCTCAGGTTGCTCAGGATTTAGGTATAGCTCATGTTATTCGTCATGAATCAAATAAGGGTTATGGTGGCAATCAAAAATCTTGTTATACCAAAGCACTTGAATTGGGTTCAGATATTATAATAATGTTACATCCAGATTATCAATATACACCAAAGCTGATCCATGCAATAGCTGGTGTAATTGCTTATGAGGTTTACCCTGTTGTTTTAGGGTCTAGGATTCTAGGGAAAGGCGCGTTAAAAGGCGGAATGCCAATGTATAAATACGTTTCAAATCGCGTGCTCACTTTATTTCAGAATATACTTATGAATCAGAAGTTATCCGAGTACCACACGGGTTATAGGGCATTCTCTAAAGAAGTATTTGATAAAATTAACATTCATCAGAATTCAGATGATTTTGTTTTTGATAACCAAATGCTTGCCCAGATTTGTTTTCAAAATTTTGAAATAGGAGAGGTAACCTGTCCAACCAAATACTTCGAGGAAGCATCCTCAATCAATTTTAGTCGCTCCGTTACATATGGAATCGGCGTTTTAAAAACAGCTATACTCTTCCGTTTGGCAAAATGGAAGCTTTACACAAATAAAATATTTAAGTAATATGTCAGATGATAAAAAGGTAATTTTTTCTATGGTCGGAGTCACGAAAGCGACACCTCAAGGGAAACAAATCATTAAAAATATACACCTCTCCTTTTTTTATGGTGCGAAGATTGGTATTATAGGTCTCAATGGATCTGGAAAATCTACTGTAATGAAAATTATTGCAGGTTTAGACCAGTCTTATCAGGGGGATGTTGTTTTTTCACCTGGCTATTCAGTTGGTTATTTACCTCAAGAGCCAGAGCTCGAATTGGAAAGAACCGTCAAGGAAATCGTGATGGAGGGATGTCAAGAAACCGTTGACGTCCTTAAGGAGTATGAGGAGATTAATGCCTCTTTTATGGATGAAGCTGTTTTAAATGATCCAGATAAGATGGAAAAGCTTATTGCACGTCAAGGAGAAGTTTCGGATAAAATTGATGCTTTGGATGCTTGGGAGCTAGACAATAAACTTGACCGGGCTATGGATGCGCTTCGTTGTCCTCCAGATGATCAGAAAATTGCGACGCTGTCAGGTGGTGAAAAGCGCAGAGTAGCATTATGCAGACTATTATTAAAGAATCCTGATATATTATTATTAGATGAGCCAACAAACCATTTAGATGCGGAGTCAATAGATTGGCTGGAGCAGCATCTTCAACAATACAAAGGTACAGTGATTGCCGTGACTCATGACAGGTATTTTCTTGACAATGTTGCCGGATGGATCTTAGAATTGGATAGAGGAGAGGGAATACCTTGGAAAGGCAATTACACTTCCTGGTTAGAGCAAAAAGGAAAGCGACTTAAAGAAGAAGAAAAACAAGAGTCTAAGCGTCAGAAAGTATTGGCCCGTGAGCTAGAGTGGGTTCGTATGAATCCTAAAGCGAGGCAGGCAAAGAATAAAGCGAGAATTCAGAATTACGAGAAAATGTTATCGCAAGATTCTAAGGCAAAAGAAGCTGTATTAGAGATTCCGATACCCAATGGTCCAAGACTGGGAACCAATGTAATAGATGCTGAAGGTGTTTCTAAATCATTTGGTGAAAAATTACTTTATGACAATCTTAATTTTAAATTACCACCAGCGGGAATTGTAGGTGTAATTGGTCCAAATGGAGCTGGAAAGACCACAATTTTCAAAATGATCATGGATGAGCTAATGCCTGATGCAGGTCAGTTTCAGGTTGGAGATACAGTTAAGTTGGGTTATGTAGACCAAACCCACAAAGACATTCATCCTGATAAATCGGTTTTTGATGTTGTTTCTAATGGCTTGGAATATGTTGAGGTAGGCAATCAGAAAATCAATTCAAGGGCTTACTTGTCAAAGTTTAATTTTAACGGTTCGGATCAAAACAAAAAAGTCGGCGTGTTGTCAGGTGGTGAAAGGAATAGATTGCATTTGGCTATGACCTTAAAGATTGAAGCCAATGTTTTATTGCTTGATGAGCCAACAAATGACATTGATGTCAATACCTTGAGGGCTTTGGAGGAAGGAATCCAAAACTTTGCGGGTTGTGCAGTAGTGATTTCTCACGACAGGTGGTTTTTGGATCGTATTTGTACACATATCCTCGCTTTTGAGGGGGATTCTGAAGTGTATTGGTTTGAGGGTACGTATTCAGATTATGAGGAAAACCGTAAGAAACGTTTAGGTGATGCAGGTCCAAAACGAATTAAATACAGGAAAATAGTTTAGTCACATATCCGTCCCTTGTGCAATCCTTGATGGTATGCATCGTCTAATACTTGTAGCTCATTAATTAAATCTTCACTTGGTTTTGAATATTGTAATGCTCTAAGATCAGGTTGTCCAGCATCTACCCAAGCTGTGTACCAAATAGATCCAATAGAGATAATCGCGCGCTTCATGCGTCTTTCAACCATTCCATTCATTTTAGAATGGTATAAATCACAGAATTCCTTTGAATAGACTTTTGTTGTTACATTACCGCGTCTCTCGTAGCTGTATTTAAGATTTCCCGGTATTTCCTTTGTAGATTCTATTTCCATTTTAAATACGGAGTCTAATGCATTGTGTGAGCCTTTTACGGCCTTCCACGCAAAATCGAGAACATCATCAA
>JAKMFD010000068.1 GCA_022425625.1 Crocinitomicaceae bacterium
ATTGGCAGTATTTAGCTTCACACCGTTAAATGAGTTCTTTAAGAATTGACCTATGGCATCTTGCCCCCACCCTCTTTTACCTGTGATATATTGAAAAGACCTACGCTTCCAAATCGTATCAGCTTCATTAAGAGCTACACGCCAAAAATAAACCACACTGTCTTCTAGAACGAGTGGCGCCAATGAACCGTTGGTCTTCAATTTCCATTGAGAAGGATCCACTTGAAATACTCCTCCTACCCCACTTTTGGAAATCCTTCTTGCAAATGAACTCGTAAAAGAAGTAGAGGTATCAATTTCAAATAAATACGAATTTACAGGCGCAAGTGCATCTATAGTGGATGCTTTTAAAGAGATAGAATCTTCAGGGACAACAGCAAATGGCTCAGGCCAGACAGGTTCAATTCCATCGACGCTAATGAGAAAATTCTTGAGCACCTGATTGTTTACAAGCTCATCAAATTGTTCCGTAATAAAATCTGGCCGATCTACCTTTACTGTGAATTGATTAATACCAATACCCTGACTAGGCTGAAACGGAAGCTTAAAAGTAAAATCTTTTTCATAATCCAAACCAAAAATATTGTAGACATAGTTGGAATCAATAAGTGATCCTGGAAAGTTTCGGTTTATGGTTAAGTCAAAAGTATCTGTAATTGATTTACCCAGATTTCTAATTTTTATATTTACCTCTATGGAATCTGTGGCTAAAGAAACATCCTCAGGGCCAAATGAAACTCTCGAGTCCGTGAGTTCCAGCTCAGGATATTCATGCCAATTGACTCGAATCATAGGGTCGCCATGAAGCGTCATTTGCATAAACGTGGACTCGTATATTAAACTAGAAGATTCAGTCATTACTGAATCAATCGTAGATTGGATATGTTCCCCTAT
The DNA here is from genome assembly GCA_022425625.1 of Crocinitomicaceae bacterium. Classification (GTDB taxonomy): domain Bacteria; phylum Bacteroidota; class Bacteroidia; order Flavobacteriales_D; family Crocinitomicaceae; genus UBA952. Next base: position 895 of record JAKMFD010000068.1, read on the forward strand.
CGTACCTCCATAATTTCGGCGAGAAAATTCATCATAAAAATGATTTGAATACGACTGCAGTGCTCCTGAAAAGCCATAGTTTATCGTTCCCAAATATGCAATCACACCAGCATTGGGCGTAAGCACAAAACTCTCGGAATTAGAGGTCGCATTGTGAAATATATTTCCGTTGTAACAAGAATTAGCTATCAACAATGGGTACTTGTTTTCGTTGTCCCAATTGATAGGGTTGTCCAAATTGATGTCAAAGCCACTTTCAGATGTAGAAAAATGTCCGAAAAAATTCATTATTGACACGCCTTGACTAATTCTATCTTTTATGTCTTCAAGTTCACTAGGACTTATAGGATTGTCATTTTCTTTAGCTACGAGACGCACAGTCCCGCCGAAATAATAATCTTCGGCCTTCACGGCCATGCCATTTAAAATATTTTGAAATGACTGCTGTTCCTGATAATTCAATCCACCTGAAAAATGAAGTATATGCTTCTGCCAATCTTTTGTATTTGTAGAGTAATCATCATTCTGATTTTGCTCTGCATCATAGGCAATAATCTTAGTAAGATACGTTTGAAGTTCAGCTTCAGTTTTTACGGAGATTCTTCCGGTGGGTATCAATGGTGTCCATTTATCTGTTCCTGTTAGGTTTGAGGTAATACAAGCATCACAAGATGGTTGGCCAAAAGATGGAACTAATGAATTCTGATAAGCCAATGCATTTGTTCTTGTTCCCGGACCTATACTTGTTAAAGAGGTAATGTTCGCCTCCCTGATTCCTTTCCCAATAAGGAAAAGACCAACTGGTTTTGCCGCAGACAAATCATAGATGTGATGCGCAAATCTTCTAACTCCGTTAATGTGTTTTGGGATTCCTCCACCATATTGTTGGTACAATTCAGCAACTTCAGCTTTAAGTACATTGTACCCACCTCCTTGTGGCGAAGAACGGTGCTGTTCATATGCGTTCACAATAGATTCCAACTGCCGATTGTATACAAAAATCAGCAGGCTATCAATGTTTGGTAGTTCGGCGTAGTTGGTAAATAAACCATTCTGACTAACGGGCTGAAGCGATGAAATATTAATGATATCTCCACCACTTTCAACAACAACCTTTTGACGGTCATTCGTTGATGATTTTGGAACTAAGAACTGTTGAACACCATTGTTAGAAACAATTGATAGTTTGTAAGGCTCTGAACCTACAACAAAACCCAAAGGCTCAACTAAATTACTATTTACAATATCGATTCGCGACTTAAGATCTGAAGTATTTAGAACCTCAAAATCCAGTTTTTGATTATTCTCAAAGCTCAGCGTTCTTGGAAATTTAAAAGACCAATAGTTGATAGATTGATAATCTGTTGCGACATTCAAATCCCC
>JAKMFD010000130.1 GCA_022425625.1 Crocinitomicaceae bacterium
TTTTGTTCCATTATCTATTCAGCGGTAATCAATTCTTTTATTTCAGTTCCTGTTTCCGGTCCTTTTTTCAATTTTAAGATTTGTGATAAGGTTGTTGAAATATCTGTGATTGCTAATCTTCGGGTGACTTCAATTTTTTCTATCCCCATACCGTACCATAAACATGGTACATGCGTGTCATAGGCATATCCTGAGCCATGTGAGGTTCCTTTAAAAGGTTCCACACTCAAGCTTGTTTTGGGTAAATAACCATGCTCTAATATGAGTAAAAGGTCTCCACTTCTTGTAGGGTAAAAACCTTTAGATAGCATTTTTAAAAGCCCATCATCAGTTTCAAGGTTTTCAAGTTGTTTTCCTTTAGCTGATTGTTTAATTCCTTTTTTCCCTTTAATATTTAGTGCTATAAAGTTCAGTATATCCTCTTTTTCTATACCAGACGTCTTTATTTTTTGATAATCTAGATAAATATTGAGATTGTCCTGGCCTAGTATAAAGTCGACACCATAAGCATTTATACTTTTTTTTCTTAGCTCATTTATTAATTGATCAATAAACACATAACCACCCTTTTTACCGTCATCGATGAGTTTTTGAGGCACGGGGACAACTCCATGGTCAGCCGTTAAAAACAATAGTATATTAGATTTTCCATAAGAGCTCTCTAGTGTATTTAATAACCGAGATAGTTCAAGATCGAGACGTATGTACATGTCTTCAATTTCTCTAGAATCTGGACCAAATGCATGGCCTGCAATGTCAGGTGAGGAGTAGCTAATACATAACATATCCGGGCTTGTTCCCTTACCAAGCTTTTCTTTTTTTATTGCACGTAAAGCCAAGTCAGTCAGTAAAGTATTTGCAAACGGTGAGGTTGTAAAAGGAGTAAGAGAGCCACTTATTTCACATAAATTTTTTATGTCATAAGGGAATATAGGTTTTGTTTTTCCTCTTAAAATTCTTTCATATGGACTGTCGTCCTCTGCACTGTAAGCTTCAGAATTCAGAAGAGGTTCCCAAACTTTAGCATAGCTTCGAGCATTATTTTTTTTATTGAATTTTTTCAGCCAGCATGGTAATTCTTCCCGATAGAAGGAACTTGTTATGAAGGTCCCATTATTATAATCAAACCAATAGCTTCCGTCACTTTGGTGGCCACCAGGTAATATGGCTCCGCGGTCTTTTATAGAAACTGAAAAAACCTTTGACTTGGGATATGTTTCTTTTAGCATATCTGTTATGGTTTTTTTATTCAGTCGATGCGGTGAAGATTGACCGTATAGCGAATTGCCTCCAATACCATAAACTCCGGCATCACCAACACAATTGACTTGAGTTCTCGTTTTTCTTTCTATCCAATCATTTGCAATAATTCCATGATGATCAGGAGTGGTTCCTGTGTAAATCGATGCATGTCCCGGACCCGTATAGGTTGGAATATAATTATAGTGCATGTTTTTTAAATGAGCACCTTCATTTATGATCTTGTTAAATCCATTTTTTGAAAAATTCGCACCAAAGCGATTTAAATAATCATAACACATTTGATCAACAACAATCCCTACAATTATTTTAGGTAAATCCTTTTGGGAATAGGCTATTGAGGTAAATGTGAGAAAGATAAAAAGACATGATTTTTTCATGAACTAAATGTAAGAATTAATTGTATTGATAAACATTTTATTTCTCTATGCAACTTTTAGAAATGCTCTCGCGTCTCTACTTTGAAACTTAAAACATTTTTACTCTTATCAGCAAAAACACCGCAAACGAGCGGTGTTTTTGTCTTTTAAGGTGTTTTGTTTTCTTCACATTTTGTTACCGTTAAGTCTAACTAAAAAAAATAAAATTTAGATTGATGCAACTTTAATAAATAATGAAACGTCTATAAAACAGACTACGAAAAACTTAAACATTTACTCTTATCGAAAGCACTACCTAGGTAGTGCTTTTTTCGTTATTAGAAAACTAGTTAGGTCAATTTTCTATTTAAAACATCCGTCGAATATCTCTTTTAAATTCATTATGCAACTTCTTTTAATATGATTGCGTCATATTTATGCTAACACTATTATTCAAAAAAATTAACACTGCTCTTGGGCAGTGTTTTTTTGTTTGAGTTAGATTAAGAAAAACGCACAATAAATCAATTCAAAAACAAAATTAATTGAACCATGCAACTTTTATGAATAAACATGCGTCATAATAACACTAAGACTTTTAACTCAATCACAAAGAACACCATCTCCGGATGGTGTTTTTTTATTTAACACTTTGTGATTCATATGATTTATTAGAATTTTTTTCGCTTTGCAACTATTATTTAAAGTCATACGTTATGATAACACTAAGACTTTTAACTCAATCACTAAGACACTGCTTTTAAGCAGTGTTTTTTTTAAGGAGAATTTTAATTCTTGAATTTGTAACCTACTCCTTTAATCGTTGAAATGTAATTACCTCCAAGTTTACTTCGTAGTTTTCTGATGTGGACATCAATTGTTCGGTCACCAACAATAATTTCAGTACCCCAAACGGCCCGTAATATTTCATCTCTGCGAAAGACATGGTTGGTTTTGGACATTAGTAGTGAAAGAAGTTCAAATTCTTTTTTCGGTAAGATAATTTCATTTTCATCTTTATTTACTACGTATTTGTCGTGGTCAATGTGAATTCCTTCATTTACAGTTGCAATACTTTCTTTATTTGATCTTCTTAAAATTGCATTGATACGACTAATTAAAACTTTAGGCTTAATTGGTTTGGTTACGTAGTCATCACCACCCGCTTCTAAGGCAGCAATCTGGCTGTAATCTTCACTTCTTGCAGTTAAAAAACAGATGAGAATATTATTGTTTTTTGGATCAGACTTAATTTGCTGACAAACTTCAACACCATCCATTTCTGGCATCATGATATCCAGTATTATAAGCCGAGGTTTAATCGTTTTTATTTTTTGAAGACATTCCATGCCATTTGATGCAGCTTCAACAACGTAACCGGCTTTTTGAAGATTGTATACGAGCAAATCTCTTATGTCTTCCTCATCATCAACAATTAGAATCGGTGTATCATTCATATAACAAATATACAATTAACTCTTTTTGACCTGGCAATGTGAATATCATGTTTATAAAAAGAAAATCTGTTTTGTGAAAAAAGGAAAGTGAATACTTAAATTTAAAGTACGGTAGGTTAGGTTGATTTAGTAAAAGAGCTCTGAAAATGAGCTCTTTTTTTGTAAATTCGCTTTTATGAAAATGAGGATTTTATTGGTGGAAGATGACCTTAATTTAGGCTTGGTAATTGCAGATCATCTCAAGACGCAAGATTATGAAGTGATTTCCGCAGAAGATGGTGCTGAGGGTCTTGTTAAGTTTAATGAAGAACAATTTAATCTTTGTATCCTAGATGTAATGTTGCCGGTATTAGATGGTTTTTCCTTAGCTAAGGACATTCGAAAAATAAATGAAGATGTTCCAATTCTTTTTCTGACGGCGAAGTCTATGACTGAAGATAAAATAAAAGGTTTTGAGTCCGGAGGTGATGACTATCTAACCAAACCTTTTAGTATTCAAGAGTTTGAACTAAGGGTAAAAGCCTTGCTTAGAAGATCGAAGTCAGAGCTTGTTGTAGAGGAAAAGACATACGCCATTGGCGCGTATCGATATGATGTTGAAAACCAATTGCTCAATATTAACGAAACTCAAAAGACACTCACAAAAAAGGAAGCCCAGATTTTAAAAATTTTATTCAAACATAAGAATCAAGTAATTTCCCGTGAGATCATATTAAAAGGTGTCTGGGGCCAAGATGATTATTTTGTTGGTCGTAGCTTAGACGTCTTCATTACCAAACTTAGAAAATACTTTGCCGAAGACGAACGAATTGTTATTTCCAACCTACATGGGGTTGGTTTCAAGTTTGAAGTTCCTGAATAATGAAAGAATTTATTTTACATATCGAAACTGCGACCAAAATATGTTCGGTTGCAGTTTCACAAGGAGGGAATATCTTGGCTTTTCATGAAGAACAACCTGAAAATTATGTGCATGGAGAACAGCTGACAATTTTCATTGAAAAAGTTTGTGTTAAAGCAGGTATTCAATTATCTGATTTAGATGCAGTCTCGGTATCTATTGGCCCTGGTTCATATACTGGACTCCGAATTGGATTATCAACAGCTAAAGGCTTATGTTTTGGCTTAGGTATCCCGATTATTTGTATTGAAACTTTGGATAGCTTGTTAGTTACAGGTAGGTCTAAACATCCAAACGCAAAACTGTGTGCGATGTTAGATGCTAGAAGAATGGAGGTTTATACGAAATCTATTGATGATAAAGACGAAACCATTCATGCGCTTTCCTCTACGATTATTGAGGAGGAAACCTTCAAAGCGCACGAACCATTTATTTATTTTGGTGATGGAGCGGCTAAACTTGAAAATATTTGGAAATCAAGATTGGCTCATTTTGATTCTGAGATTTCTATTACTGCTGTGGGGCAAGTTAAACTTGCACATGAACGCTTTAAAAATCAATCCTTTGACGCTTTAGCACAATGCAAACCACTGTACTTGAAACAATTTGGTTTAAATACTTAAACACAAAACATAGCGTTATTTTTAAAAATAAATCCTATTATTTCATCAAAATTTAGTTACAATCTTAACTTTGTATTAAAGTAGTCTGAAATGGTTGATCAAATTCAAAATCGTATTTCTGAAATTTCAGAAAAAGTGAGCTTGCTTGTTCAAGGTATATCAGCCCTTAAGTCAGAAAATCAAAATTTAGAGAATGCTCTTTTGAAGAAAGAGCAAGAATTGAATGATTTAAGAGAGAGACATAAGAGCGAACTTTCGACCACCATTGCAACTACAAAACAAAATGTTACCGAGTCTAGCTCCAGGGATCTCAAAATAAAGAATCAGGAGATAGATGCACTAGTTAGAGAAATTGAAATCTGTATAGATGAGCTTAAAAAATAGCCATGGCTAAGATATCATTAAAAGTAAATATTGCAGGAAGGAGCTACCCCTTGACCGTTAATGATAACGAAAAAGATGGTGTCTTATCCGCTGTGGATACGATTAACAAAGCCATTGAAAGCTTACGAAAGAATTATGCTGTCAAAGATCCTCAGGACCTTATAGCCATGACAGCCCTTCAATTGTTAATGAAGAAAGATTCAAATCAGACAGCATCAAGTAATAGCACAGAGGATATAGGGGCTATTGATATGGCGCTCCAAGCGCTTTCTAAGAAACTGGACGAAGCTAATAAATAGGCATAACTAGCGGTAGCACGATTATTAATTTTAATTGTGTAAGGATGGAAATAGGATATTTGATAGCAGGTCTTTTAGGTGGAATTGTACTTGGGTTTTTAGTACAGAAGATGCTTCTTAAAGGAAAAGCGGATAAAATTATTAGCGATGCCGAATTCAAGGCAGAATCAATCAAAAAAGATAAAATGTTTCAGGCTAAAGAGCGCTTTCTTAAGCTTAAGCAGGAACATGAAACGAAAATTAAAGAACGCGAGCGTCGTATGCAATCGTCCGAAGATCGTGCCAAGGCTAAAGAAAACAAGCTGGAACATAAGCTATCGGACTTAAATCGAAAAGAAAAAGATATCGAAAAAATTAAATCAGATTTTGATATTAAATATCAGGGCATCGCACTTAAAATGAAAGAGCTAGATAAGACCCAGGAAAAGCGGGTTAATGAGCTGTCTAAAATAAGTGGTATGTCTGCTGAAGATGCTAAAGAATCCCTTATGAAAGCATTGGTTGATGAGGCGAAAACAGCGGCTATGGCTCAAATCAAAGAAATTACCGAAGAAGCTAAACTCAATGCAAATAAAGAAGCTAGAAAAATTGTAATCCAATCGATTCAACGCGTGGCTACAGAGCAGGCTATAGAGAATGCTGTTTCTGTTTTTAATATAGATTCTGATGAGGTTAAAGGTAGAATCATTGGTAGAGAGGGGCGTAACATAAGAGCTTTGGAGGCCGCTACGGGTGTTGAAATTATTGTTGATGATACTCCTGAAGCAATTATGTTGTCTTGTTTTGACCCTGTTCGTAGAGAAATCGCTCGATTGGCTCTGCATCAATTGGTTACTGATGGCCGTATACACCCTGCTCGAATTGAAGAGATTGTTGCGAAAACAAGAAAGCAGTTAGACGAAGAGATTGCGGAAACAGGAAAAAGAACTTGTATTGATCTCGGTATTCATGGATTGCATCCTGCTTTAATGAAAATGGTAGGACGAATGAAATATCGTTCTTCCTATGGACAGAATTTATTAAAGCATTCTAGAGAGGTTGCTAATCTATGTGCAACAATGGCATCTGAATTAGGTCTGAATCCAAAAATTGCTAAAAGAGCAGGATTACTTCATGATATTGGTAAAGTACCAGAAGATGAACCTGAATTACCACATGCTATTTTAGGAATGAAATTGGCAGAAAAATACGGGGAAAAGCCAGATGTTTTAAATGCAATTGGAGCCCATCACGATGAAATCGAGATGACTACCTTGATTTCACCTTTAGTGCAAGTATGTGATGCCGTGTCTGGCGCTAGACCGGGAGCTCGAAGAGAAATAGTCGAGGCATACATCAAAAGGATTAAAGATTTAGAGTCATTGGCAATGTCATTTGATGGAGTTGCAAGTGCATATGCTATTCAGGCAGGAAGAGAGCTAAGAGTCATGGTGGAATCAGAAAGAGTTTCAGATAAAAAAGCAGAAGAACTTTCTTTTCAGATTTCAGAAAAAATTCAAACTGAAATGACTTATCCAGGTCAGGTTAGAATCACGGTGATTCGCGAGAAAAGGGCAGTAAATTACGCCAAATAATAGTGTGCTTATAGATATGCCTAAAATTAGAAAGTTATATAGATTAGTTTATCTTCTTTTAGGTATTTGTTTTGTTTTTGTCAGTCACTCACAAGCGCAGATTGAAAGGGTCGAGAATAGTCCTTATCCTTCATCAAGTCAACCAGATACGCTTTATGTTTTTCATGATGATTTATTTACCCATGACGAACTCCTTTTACTTCAAAGTATTCAAGGCCTATGCTCAAAAGTTGAGCCTAAAATATATCGTGATAAAGGAAGTGGAAGCTCAATTTGGATTCAAGATTTAGCTGAGAATTATGGTGTATACATCTCTGAAGAAATGGATGGTAATATTGATACTGTACTGACTCTAATTCCTGAAGGCGTAACTGGTTATATTCTGTGTAATTTGAATGATAATTCAACCAATGTTGCCAATTCTTTGTGCGGGCCTTTAAATGCTATTGCAGTTACCTCACAATTACAAAATCTTGTTGAAGCGAAAGGCTATATTCAGCTTTTGGATGTTAGAGAGAGAGATGAGCAATGGGTACTTGATAATTATGACACTTTACTCAATGATGAACTTGTGACTTATCAAAGGGAGGATAAGGCATTATTTCTAGGTGATTATTCCATCTTTACAAATTCATTTCATTTTTATGATGAGATACATGGATTGACCACGGAAAATGCGTTTTCGAGAATGTCTCCTAATTCTTTACTTTTTGGATGGGGTGATGACGAATATCAAACTGTTTCTAAATCTTCACAGTTTTCAATAGGTGTGCATCCCGCTGATTGGGGTTTTAACATTTCAACTTTAACAAACTTCAACGCGAATACCGAACAGCAGGTTTCAAGTATGAATCATGAAATTGAGCCAGAGACTCATACCGTTTGTTTTTTAATGTCTGATGGAGACAACATCCAATGGATGCTTAATTTATTTGCTGAGGACAACAGGTGGTTCGGTTCTCAAAATAGAGGTTTAATGGATATTGGATGGACCATACCACCCTCGCTTTCTGAAATAGCACCTACCGTGATGTCTAAAATTTATAGTATGGCTGCATCTACTGATTTAGGTCTTGATTACTTCGTAGCTGGACCATCTGGTCATTCTTACCATTTCCCGGAACTTTTCCCGGAGCTTGAAGCCTCCTGTTCTTTAATGAATGATTATCTTAAAAAGTCAGGTTTAAGCATTGTTAATATTCTTGGAAACAATCCTAGTGAGACTGTTTTCCAGCCAGAGTTAAAACACTATTTGAAGCAAGATCAGGTGGAAGGTCTTTTTTATTATGATTATTCAAATTATAGCAAAATGAAAGGTCAGCTTGATTGTTATGCATTGAAGCCCGTGGTTGCTGCTCGATATAATTTATGGGGTGGTTTTGAAACTTGTGAAAGTCTCGCCCAAAAAATTAATGAGTCCTCAAGAGACCCTTACAATAAAGACGCTTATACTTTAGTTGCAGTGCATGCTTGGTCTAATTCAGTGGATAGTTTACTATATGTACAGTCTCTTCTAGATCAAGGGGTGCGCGTTGTTGCACCTGATGCATTTATTCAACTGATTAGTGATGCGATTTGCAAACCTCAGGAACAACAAGAGCTCATTTTAGACTTATTTCCCAATCCATTCTCAGAAACAATGAGGTTAAGAATTAAAGGCTATCAATCTGAAGATTTTGAAATTGAAATTACGGATGTCAATGGGAAAGAAATCCCCACTTATGTGGTGCGTCAAGAAACATTTGATGGCTGGGTTTGTGACTTAACGATTAAAAACGTTTTGGCAGGTGTTTACTTCGTAAACTTCTCCTCACCAAATCATCATGAAATAATAAAAGTGCTTAAAGCTGACTAGGGATTTTGATCTAATTGCCTACTCGGATCCGGTTCAATATAAACCTTAAAGCGTACTAACTCTCTTTTCTTTCTGCTATTTGTGTTGAGGTAGATCATTCGATTTTGAAAATAATACTTTCCTTGTGTGTCAAAGACAACTTTTATAGTGCCAAACCCGCCTGGAGGAATACTTTCTGAGGGTAGTATAACATCTGTACAGGAGCACTCTGTTTCTGAGCTGTAAATTTCCAAAGGAATTTTTCCAGTATTTTTTACTTCATAGCTAAAACTCAGTATCTCACCTTCTTTAGTAGGAGGAAATTTAATGGTTTTATATTTTACAGAAAAAACCGCCACTTGTCCAAAGACAAGGGCGGTCTTAAATAATAGTATTAAAAGTAACTGTACTTTCAATTTACATTTTTGCTGGTGCACCAGAACTGTTTACAGGAGCGCCACTTTTAGGTGCTTGTCCAACCTCACCTTTAATTCTAAGAACTTTAGTTGAAGCGTTCACTGCGTTAGAAGTAATGGTTACACTTTTGTTAATAGGACCTGGTCTTTTAGTGTCATATTTAACTTTAATGCTTCCTGTTGCTCCTGGAGCGATAGGTTCTTTTGGCCACGTTGGAACAGTACAACCACATGAACCTTTAGAGTTTGAGATGATAAGAGGTTCATCTCCCGTGTTCTTAAATTCGAATGTACAATACGGATCACCGTTGTATTTAATTTTACCGTAGTTGTGTACTTCTTTGGTAAATTCGATTTTTGCACCCTTTTGAACTTCAGTTTGTGCATTTACATTCATGGCTAAAGCGCCAACAAATAGGATAGAGAGGATTAGGAATTTTTTCATTTTATTTTTTTTGATACCCCTAAACTACAAAGAAGAAGCCTTTCTAAAAAAAAATTAACAGAACATTAACAAGAACAATTATTGCTTGCTTTGTGACTTGTGTAAAGCACAGCTTTCGCATGAGTTTTGCTTCTTAAAGCGTCTGAATATTCTAATGGCTAAGAATCCTAGAGCGCAAATTAACAGCAAAACAGACATGATTTCTTGAAGCATAATGTAAAGTTAAGCTAAAATGAAATAAGTAAGCCATGAAAAGGTATACGCCATAATACCCATAAAGGCAAATTGTGTCAGTGGCCATTTCCAAGATTGTGTCTCTCTTTTAACTATTGCAACTGTGGACATACATTGCATTGCAAATACATAAAAGACCATAAGTGATATTCCTGCCGCTAAGGAATAGGTAGGAGATCCATTTGCGCGTTTTTCCTTTCTCATAGAGTCAATAAGTTTTGTCGGTTCGTTGCCTTCATCTTGCACCGCATAAATGGTAGAAAGTGATCCAACGAAAACCTCACGTGCTGCAAATGAAGTAATTAATGAAATGCCAATTTTCCAGTCATAACCTAAGGGTGCTATAGCGGGTTCTATGATTTGTCCTAACTGTCCAATATAGGAATGTTTCAGTCCTGCAGATGATTCTAGATTCATCTTTTCCTCTTTATCAGCAGTTTGATAATCTGCTGTTCTACGAATATTTTCTCGAGCATTGTTTATACTATTTCCTGGACCATAACTTGCCAAGAACCATAAAACAATTGATATGGCTACAATTATTTTACCTGCATCGAAAATAAAAATTTTCACTTTTTCTAGCACTGATGTAAACACATCCGCCCATCTAGGTGGTTTAAGAGCCGGCAACTCGAGAAGCATAAACCCTTTAGACTTACTGCGGATAAGAAGCTTTAAAACCAGAGCTGTTACTAATGCCCCAACGATTCCTAGAAAATATAATCCAAACAGGACAATTCCTTGGATATTTATAAACCCAAATAAATAACCTTTAGGAATAACAAGTGCAATTAATAAAGTATATACGGGAATTCTTGCACTGCAACTCATGAGTGGTGCAATGAGTATCGTAATCAAACGTTCTTTCCAATTACTGATTGTTCGAGCAGACATCACACCGGGTATCGCACAAGCTAAACTTGACATTAACGGCACTACACTTTTTCCATTTAATCCAAGTGGTCTCATGATGCGGTCCATAATAAATACGACCCGTGATAAATATCCCGTCTCCTCCAATATCCCTATAAAAAAGAATAAAAGGGCAATTTGTGGTACGAAAATAACAACGCCACCAACACCAGGAATAATACCTTCACTGACTAAATCATTAAGCACACCGCTAGGTAGAATGTTCGACATCCAGTAAGCAAAGCTTCCAAAAGAGCTATCAATAAAATCCATCGGATATGCGGCAAATGAAAAAATGAACTGAAACATTATGAGTAAAACACCCAAGAAAAAAAGGTAGCCCCATAAAGGATGAACAAAAAAAGTATCTAGACGGCTTTGTTTTGATGTATTTGACTTGGTTTGGATTTGATTAATAACAATTTCTATTTTTTCCTTTCTAACCTTTGCTTCTTGTCTTTTGATTTTATCATTAATTTCTTCATTGCTCGAGGGAGTCGCTCCAATAAATCCGTTACCATCTCTTGTTTTGACAGTGTTTAAAGCATTTAATATTCTTTCCTTTCCCAAGCCTAATCGAGCGTTTGTAGATACAATTGTTATATCCGGAAAGAGTTGTTTTAGCTTATCAAGATTGATTTGTATTCCTTGTTTTTTTGCAACATCCCACATATTTAAAACTAAGACCATTGGGATGTTAAATTCATAGAGCTGGGTAAAAAGAAATAAATTATTCTCCAACCTTGAAGCATCCACAACAGCCAAAATTAAATCAGGGTAATCAGGATTTTTCGGATCCCCAATAACCTTTGAAACCACTTTTTCGTCAAGACTTCGTGGGTCAAGACTGTAGGTTCCTGGAAAATCAACGATATCAAATTTTTGATTGTTATCAGTAAAAAATCCTGATTTCTTTTCAACCGTGACACCGGGAAAATTACCAACCTGCTGTCTTAGACCAGTTAAAAGGTTAAATATTGAGCTCTTTCCCGTATTTGGATTCCCTAAAAGCGCGATTTTCATAGCTTAGCTTTGACTCAGTTTTTTTACCAATATTTTTTCGGCTTCAGATTTGCGAAGGGAGAGCGTAAATCCTTTAATATCAATTGCAATGGGATCTCCTAAGGGCGCAATCAAGACTATTTTTGTCTTAAGATGCTCTGTCATACCCATTTCAATAAGTTTTGTAGCCATAAAGTCATCCTCAATTGAAAGGACTTCTATTGCTTCACCAAGCTGACAGTCTGATAATCGCTTTTGCATTCGAATGTAAAGATAAGGCTATATTAAAAATTTCAGATAACTACAATAGGGTATTTTTGCTTCTAGGCTTCCGAAAGTACAAATCGCGCTGTTTTTCTTGTGCTCTGTTGCAACAAAATTTTCTTGTCTTTACAAACGAATTCATTTGTTTTTTTGTCGTAATGCCTAACTGTTACAAGTTCTAGATTGGTGTTGTATTTTACTTCATAATGTGAGCTAAGTACATCCAAGATTGATTCAATTTTATTGGTGTCATGGTCAATAAGAAAAGAAAAGCTCAAGGCAGAGTTTTGCATGATGTTTATTTCAACTTTTGCTATTGATAATTTGGAAAAAATATCACTTAAATTGGCTTCGATTAAAAATGAAAAATCTTTAGGTGTTATGGAGAATAAAACTTGGTTTTTTTTAAATATAAAAGATGGAACCATATGATCATTGGATGTGTCTACATCAATTATAGTTCCGGGTGCACCTGGGTCGGTAAAGGATTTTACAAGTAGCGGAATTTTTTTGTTTTGAAGAGGTTTTAGGGTTTTAGGATGAATAACACTAGCACCATAATAAGAAAGCTCAATAGCTTCTCTAAATGAAATCCGATCTAATTTTATCGTGTCTTCAAAGAACTTTGGATCAGCATTTAACATACCTGGGACATCCTTCCAAATGGTTACTGAATCTGACTCCAAAGCATGTGCAAAAATACCTGCAGTATAATCTGAACCTTCTCTACCTAAAGTTGTTGTTTCTCCACTTTCATTTGCAGCAATAAAACCTTGGGTCACAAGAATGGTGTATTTTTCTAATTCTGGAATACATGTTTCACATATTGAGGCTATCGTTGCTGGCCAATTAACGTTTGCTTTCTGATAAAGTGCGTCAGTTAAAATATGCTTCCTTGCATCTAGCCATTTGCTGATTTTTAAATCTGCATTTATTTTAAATTGTAGAATCTTACTAGACAATAGCTCACCGAATGATATAAATCCATCATAAAGCTGCGCTCTCGATTTCGATAGGTCTTGATTGTAATAGGTCTCAACTTGATTAAAAATCGATTCAATTTCTTGTCTTAATGGCGCATTATGCTCAAATAGGTTGTCTACAATACTTGTATGATACTTTTTAATGGTTTCAACCCTTGTTTTAAAGGCCTCAGCGTCTTTTTCTATGAAGGCTTCAAAAGCATGCTCAAGATTGTTTGTTGTTTTGCCCATTGCCGAAACAACGAGTAATATATTTTGTGTATTGTAACGCTCAAGTATCGCAACAACATTTGAAATGGCACTGGCATCCTTGACGGACGCCCCACCAAACTTGAATACAAGTAACGGCTTTTTCATAGGTTGTTTAGTCCAATTGATCTGTCAATGATTTTAATTCTTTTTTTGGTGCTTTTCGTTCATACAAGATACTGTAAACAGTTTCAAGAATCGGCATTTCTACATCGAATTCTTGCTTTATTTCATGAAGAGATTTAACAGCGTAATAGCCTTCAGCAATCATATTCATTTCTAGCTGTGCTGTCTTTACAGAGTAACCTTTGCCAATCATGAAACCAAACGTTCTATTTCTTGAAAATTTTGAATATGCCGTAACGAGCAAGTCTCCGAGGTATGCGCTTGTTTTCGTATCTCTGTGAATCGGATGAATCGCATCTATAAATTTTTCAATTTCTCGAATGGAGTTTGAAATTAGCACAGCCTGAAAATTATCTCCATAACCTATTCCCGCACATATACCGGTTGCTAAGGCATATACATTTTTCAGAATTGCTGAGAATTCAGTACCAAAAAGGTCGTCCGAAATTGAAGTTTTGATGTAGCGACAAGAAAGTTTCTGCGCAATGATTTGGGCAATCTTGACATTTGAGCAGGCAACGGTTAAATATGAAAGTCTTTCCATTGCAACTTCTTCTGCATGACAAGGGCCGCAAATAATACCTATGTTTTCATATGGTATTTCAAAAGTTTTATGAAGATATCTTGCCGGAATTGCATTCGTTTCAGGAATCATACCTTTTAAGGCTGAAAACACAATTTTATTTCTCAAAACATCCTTTGGAATGTGCTTTAATGTTCCGTGCACAAAAGCAGATGGAACAGCAATAATAATAATTTCAGCACTTGTAACGAGTTGTAGTAAATCTTCAGATATTTCTATGCGCTGTGTATCGAATGTTGCAGATTGAAGGTACTTTGGATTGTGTGAATGTTCTTTTAAATGCTCAATGGCACTTTGATCACGCATCCACCAAGAAAGGGGTGATTTATTTTGGCTTAATATTTTTATAAGCGCAGTTGCCCAGCTTCCTCCTCCGATTACAAGAATACTTGAATGTTTTGCCAATGCCATGCTGCAAAAATAGTATAAACTAGATTGTAGCGCTTAATTAAAATTGATAAGCTCTCCTGCCTTTAGAGATTCCGCCATTTCATCTCTCATTTTTTCAAGTTTTAATTTTGAATGTGGATCGCCTCCATAGGCTAGGTCTTTTAATTTATACAGTGTATCTATTGATCGTCCAAAAAGATCTTGTTCAAGTTTTCCTTTGATTTCCATGATTTTAGAATTTACGCCAATCAGATAGTGCTCAATTTCTCCAAGCCTTGTGCGCTCATCTTTGTCAAGTGTTTCTTTTTTCAACAGACCGTGATAATGTGGTAGCAATTGATTTAGTAAGGTAATAAACCTTTCTAATTCATCATCTAACTCCTTTCGGCTTTCTCCAAATTCTTCCATAATGAGTGGTGTATAGCCTTAAATTAGATGATTTCTTGACCTTGAAAGCTTGATAATTTATTTTTTTACCATACTACAATGTTAATATCTATTGGATTGCACGTACATTTGTCATATAAATAATATCTAAACCTAAATTCAAATTTCGAATGAAAACTATTTACTTTTCCCTAATAATTATTCTTTTTCAAGCTGTATTTACAGCGAATATTCACAGCCAAGTTGAAACCCCACAGCTCAGTCCTGTGTGCGAATTCAAACAAACTGTAGGACTTACAGAAATTACTTTTTCTTACTCTCGACCTTCTAAAAGAGATAGGATTGTCTTTGGCAATGTCGTGCCATACGATAAAATGTGGCGCTTTGGAGCCAACAAGAATTCAACCATTACGATTTCCGAAGAAATCTATTTTGGACAAGATACGCTACCAAAAGGCACATATGCTATGTTTGTAAAGCCCGGTAAAGAGAGTTGGGAGCTAAATTTCTATAGTGATTTTTCGAATTGGGGGACTCCAGAAAAATGGGACGACACCAAAGTGGTTCTAAAATTAAAAACGCCTGTTATTGTTCTTGACACACCTGTAGAAACTATGGAGATTTCCATTGAGAATATAGGAACAGCGTCTGCTACTTTAGGTATTTCATGGGATCAAGTGCAGGTTGTTTATCCCTTTAATCTCAAAACTCAAAAGCAAGTTGTTGAAAATATTAAGAAGGTAATGACTGGCCCATCTGCTTCAGACTATTACAGGTCGGCAAAATATTACTTGAATGAAGGGTTGAATCCTGAACAAGCCTTGGATTGGATTAATAAAGCTGTAGCGCTCAGAGGTGAATCGGCTTACTGGATGACTCGGGTACAAGCCGAACTTTTTGCAAAAAACGGAAATTATTCACAAGCAATACAAGCTGCTAAGCTTTCGATTACGGCTGCAACAAAAGCAGGGAACGAGAACTACGTGAAGATGAATGAGGATTCTATTAAGCAATGGTCTAAAAAGTAATAAAGGTTGTTTTCAAAATACAAGTATCATTTACTTCTTCATTTTATAATCTTTCTTTGGGGCTTCACTGGCATACTCGGAAAGCTGATAGCTTTAGAAGCTTTGTATATTGTTTGGTATCGCGTAGGTATTGCCTCTTTAGTTATTTTTCTATTTCTTCTTTTTAAAGGCAAGAAGCTTGGTATTCCAAAATCTCATATTATTAAAGTCTCGTTTGTTGGACTTGTAGTAGCGGCTCATTGGGTTACTTTTTATACCTCAATACAGCTTTCCACAGCATCATTGGGGATCTTGTGTTTATCAACTACGACATTACATGTAGCATGGCTGGAGCCGATCATTATGAAAAAGAAATTTTCTTGGATTGAGTTTTTATTGGGTCTTGTTGTTGTAGGTGGAATCTATTTTGTTTCAGGAGATTTTTCGCCAGATGAATATTGGGCCGTTTTAGCGGGTTGTATTTCTGCATTTTTAGCCGCATTTTTTGCGGTTTCTAATGCGCGATTCGTTGAAGATCTTCCATCAACCCATATAAGTATGTACGAATTAGCGATGGGTTTTATTGGTTTATCAATTTATTTAGCTTTCGTGGGCAAAATTGATACTGCTATGTTTTCGATGACAATCTCTGATCTTTCATGGTTGTTATTTCTTGCGATTGTTTGTACTTCTTTTGCTTTCCTAGTCACTATTGATATCGTTAAAAAACTTGGTGCTTTTACAGTTTCGTTAAGTATAAATCTTGAACCTGTATATACAATAATACTTGCTATTTTTATTTTAAAAGAACACGAGCAATTGGGAACAAACTTTTATATAGGATCTGTGTTAATTATTATGACAGTTATTGCGAACGGTATTATTAAAAACCAACAGAAAAAAAGAAGCCTGCGCGCCTTACACTAATTTGAATCAAAACAACTAAAGTAATTATCAAATGGAATATAATAATCTTGGAAAATCAGGGCTCAAAGTAAGCCGATTGTCATTGGGTTCATGGCTGACTTTTGGAAAATTCATTGAAGATGGTGTTGCAGAAAAGCTAATGCATTATGCATACAATGAAGGGGTCAATTTTTTTGATAATGCAGAAATATATGCCCGTGGTCAAAGTGAGCTTGTAATGGGTAAAATCTTAAAAAAGAGCAATTGGTCGAGAGATAGCTTTATTGTGAGTAGTAAGGTGTTTTTTGGTTCTGGAGGGCAGCTTCCAACACAAAAAGGATTGAATAGAAAGCATGTTTTCGAAGCATGTCATCAAGCATTAAATCGACTGCAGGTGGATTATTTGGATTTATATTTTTGCCATCGACCTGACAAGAGTACCCCAATCGAGGAGACTGTTTGGTCTATGCATAATTTAATAACACAGGGGAAAATTCTGTATTGGGGTACTTCAGAATGGAGTGCACAAGAAATTATGGAAGCTCACATGTTTGCTAAGCAAAATCATCTTATTGGACCTATTGTAGAGCAACCAGAATATAATATGTTTGCAAGAAAAAAAGTAGAGGTAGAGTTTGGTCAATTATATAAGGGGGTTGGATTAGGCACTACTATTTGGTCGCCTTTAGCTAGCGGTGTTCTTACAGAAAAGTACTTGTCTAAATTTCCTAAGGGCACGAGACTCGGTGCTGATGGCTTGGAATGGTTGAAAGAAAAAAATTTGACGGAAGATAGACTTGAAAAAGTCAGATCCCTTCATGAATTGGCTAAAGAAATAGGTTTGTCTCTTCCGAAGATGAGTTTGATTTGGTGTTTAAAAAACCGAGATGTGAGTACAGTAATTCTTGGCGCTTCGAAATTATCTCAGCTTAAGGAGAATTTGTCGAGTATTGAAGATATTGAAATGGTTAATGAGTCAGTTATGGAACGCATTCATACTATTTTAGACAATACACCTGAAAGCCCTTTATTTTAATTCTTAGCAAATCTTTCTAATAGTATTTATTTAGACGAATTCTTTAATTTTACGCTCGAGAAAACTTAGGTTATGATTAAAACGGATATTCTTATTATTGGTGCTGGGCCTGTGGGTTTATTTACAGTATTTGAAGCAGGTCTTTTAAAGCTGAAATGCCATTTAATAGATTCCTTGCCGATTCCGGGTGGTCAGTGCGCTGAAATATACCCTAAAAAACCAATTTATGATATCCCAGGTTTTCCTTCCGTTCTTGCAGGAGAATTGATAGATAATTTAATGTTACAAGCAGAACCTTTTAAGCCAGGATTTACTTTAGGAGAGGCTGCAATGACGATTGAAAAGCAAGATGATGGTAGCTTTGTTGTTACGACAATTAAAGGAACCAAGCATGAGGCACCAGTTGTTATTATTGCTGGCGGATTAGGTGTTTTTCAGCCAAGAAAACCTCCAATAGCTAACATTACTGATTTTGAAGATAAAGGTGTAGAATATATCATCAAAGACCCCGAGCTTTATCGTGGAAAGAAATGTGTAATAGCGGGTGGTGGAGACTCCGCGCTTGATTGGTCCATATTTTTAGCAGAAAAGAAAATTGCAAAAGAGGTCGTTCTTGTTCATCGCAGTAGCTCTTTCAGGGGTCATTTAGATTCTGTGCAGCGTGTTATTGATCTTGCGGGTCAAAACAGAATTAAGTTGATTACAGAGGCAGAGGTCACAGGTATTGAAGGTGGATCTCAATTAGAACGTGTGTTTATTAAGCATCAGAAAGATGGTGTAATTGTTGAAAAAACGAATCATTTCATTCCACTTTTTGGTTTAAAACCCTCGTTGGGACCAATTTCAGATTGGGGCTTAGAAATAGAAAAGAATGCAATTAAAGTAGACACTACAGATTATTCCACGAACATACCAGGTATTTATGCTATTGGTGATGTCAATACGTATACAAATAAGCTTAAGCTAATTTTATG
>JAKMFD010000134.1 GCA_022425625.1 Crocinitomicaceae bacterium
CTTGACATCATGGGTAGCGGTGAAGCAGGAATAACGGCCGTAAATGGTTTAGAGTTTAAAAGAGAATTCAAAAAACTTTCTCGTATAAACAATCGATTGAAATCTGTTCCTAGTATCAAAGCAAGAGGTCGAGCGGCGAATTCAGACCATCATTTTTTTACAGAAAAGGGAGTTAAAGGGTTTTTCATTTATACAAGAGGAAACAATCAAAATTACCATGACATACATGATACCTATGAAAACCTCAGCTTTAATTCATTTGAAAATCTTTCTGAATTATTTACAACTTTTTTAAGGAGACTCTAATTTTCGAGATTTGGAAAGTGCCATAGCCTGAAGTACAATGAGCACAATGCAAAGCATCAATGCATGAATGATAGGAGTCCAAGACCCAATTTTAAATAAAAGAATCAATTCATAAATCAAAAAAGCTAAAAACTGAAGAACCGTCATGATCATAAAATTACCCACGAAACGTTTTGGATCACTTTGAACTTTTATGTGAACAAATAACCATGAAAATGTAAAAAGAACACCTAAGAAACATACATTTAATAGGTTCACATTAAGCGACAATTGAGGAATATAAATATGTACTAATGGGATTGTACATAAAAGAAAAACATATAAGGTTTTTAGGCCTTTAATTTTTTTTTGAATCATCGTCGTTATTCATTTTAATGACCTCTCGAATAATCAAACTTAATGAACCTATTACTCCTGTTAAAGAAAGTGCAACAGTATACCAAGGTGTTTTAGTATGGTAATAATCATCTAACCACAAGCCTCCTTTTGTAAAAATAAATATGATTAACCCCATCTGAATGCCAAGAGATGAAAATTTGACATACTTATTCGCCTTTCGACGCATCTTGGAGGGATTACTCTTCATTCATTTCTAGTTCTGACATATTACTCATGTCTGGTAATGCAGAAGACATTTTACAACTCCCCTCAAAAAAAGATCCCTCGTCAATCTTAAGCTTCAATGTCTCAATATTTCCATGAATACGCGAAGTCTCTTTAAGTGTCAACAGGTCGTCGACTTTTATTTCACCGTCAATTTTACCAAAAATCTCACAATTCAGACAGTTAATATTCCCCTTAACTCTTCCTGCAACTCCAATGGTGACCTTTCCTTTACAGCTTATATTCCCTTGAACTTCTCCTTCAATATGAATATTATGATCAGTTACCAAATCGCCAAGAAGCTTAGTTTCAGCAATAATTAAATTCGTCTCTTGTCCATATGAATTTCCCATAGTTGTGTTTTCTAGTTCTTTCTTCTTAAACATACCTTAATTTAATAAAAATCATCGAAAAAAGATTTGTATTGTGATAGTTTCGATGATTCGATAAGCAGTTTCAAATTTGTTTTACCGATAGAATAGATGGCATTATTTTGAAACTCCTCTAAATATTCATAACCCGCTTTAAACGTATTAATGTATTCTTGAGCGGATCTTGAGTTGTCGAACTCCTTGACTAAAACAAAAGGTTCTTTTTTGGCCGTTTTACTTAAGCTGACCTGAAATCCACCTGCCTTGTGTTTTTTCTTATTAAACCCTTTTACTGCTGATTTTAAGTCCTCAATATCCTCATCCTCTTCCTTGTCCAGAAGGATAAAAACATAGTGCTTTTCAGAAAATGCCCTTTTGTATATATAATCAGGCTCAAAAGAAAGTATCTCATTTTCTGAATAACCATCCTTCAAAATCTTTAATAAATCTTCTGCAACCTCTGCTTGAGGTGTCCCTGGCTTCTCTTCTATAACCCTATTAATTAATGGCTCTAAGCTTGATTTATCCTCAGTGATTTGACCCATTGCAAAAACATGCAATAATAAATATTCGGCCCGAAATGCATTGGTCAAGTCTTCATCAATAATTTTTAATGACGCATCCGCAACCTCCTGATAATTGCCATCAAAATAGCGTTGAGCCAGTAGAATATATTCTTGCTCATTTAACTTCTCTGACTCTTTTTGCTTGATATAAAAATCTGGATCTTTTAAATATTTGGCCGCATCGGAGCTAGGGTAGTTTTCAAGAATATGTGCTACATAAATTTCTTTTCTTCCAGTTGATTCATTGATTTTATATAGTTGGAAAGCTGAAGATAAATCGGTGAGGTTGCGCTTATTTTTTTCTAAAACACGTTCAAATTGACGCTCTGCTAGAGCTGTTTCATTTAATATCTCTTTATATAAAACACCGCTCACATAAAGCGCTTCAAGCAGCCTGAATTCTGAAGCCGCAAATAGACTATCTGTTAAAGGAAGGTTTTTTCGCAAATCATCAATAGTCAATGAATCAGCATCTGCGTCCTCTGAAATCAAAGAGTCTATATTTAAGGAATCTGTTGCTTCGCTAATTTCAAAGCTCATTTTTTCACTTCGTCTCCAATGGTCTTCATTCTCTCTTGTTGTACCCCATATTTTTCTAAACTCTTCATATCCCTCTTGGCGCAGTTTGGGATTACTAAAAACAGATTTACTCGCACTTGCATTTGAATTAGCATTACTCTGTTCTTGAAGTGCCAATAATTTCGCAGCTTCTCTTTCTTTAAGCTCCTGGGCCTCTCGTTTCAATTGCTTCAAAGTTTCCTTTAAAAAACGTTCTCTTTCTTTTTCAGGCATTAATGCAATTCGTTCAACACTATCTTCGTAATTAACGGTCTCAATCGCTACAACGAGATCAGACAACTTCACTGCCTTTTCTCTCACAAGTGCCTCATTTGGATATCCCTCTGGAATAAAACGAGCACATGAATCATAATACTTTTGCGCGGAAACATAATTGCGGTCTGCATAACTTATATCACCTAATTTCTCATATGCCATTGCTTTTTGCCTAGCATTCCCATTAGAATAGAAAGCACAAGCTGTGAGATAAGAAATACCGAGCTCTTTTTCATTACGATTGAGCTCCAGATTAGCCATAGCATAGTAAATTTGATCTTTATATTGGGCATTCTTAGCATCTTTCAGCATGCGCTTTAGATCTTTACTTAACCTTTCTCCTCCTCCACATATAGCCCTACTCAAACGTGCATTAAATGCAATTTCAAATGGAGCGGCAGACTTTAAAGCTTTAGAAAAATGAAATGCCGCTGAATCAAGCTGATTGTTTATTTGGTAAAGCTGCCCTAAAATAAAATTTAACCGAGTTTTTTCCTTTTGAGTTGGGCATTTAACAATAGCCGATTTGAGCCCTTGAATGGCTTCAGGGTACTCTTTTCTCTTAATGGCCAAATCAGCATAAGATTTATAAATATCAAATTGCAAGTCTTTACTTATTTCTGGTATTATATCCTCACCAGCAGGCTTTTTATTTACAAAAGGAATATAGTCTGTAAATGTTTTCTGACGCTGCTCTTGAGATATTGCATTTAAATCATCTAATGTGAGTTTAGCATCGGCATAAGCCTTTTGTTCTATGTGTATTTTAGCAATCCATAATTTAGCAACATAAAAAGAGGGGTCCTTTGCAAAAAGCCTTTTAACAAATTGAAAGTTTCTTAGTGACTTTTCGTATTGGCGCTTGTAATACAATGCTTTACCTATTGTAATCCAGTTTTCATCAATCCATTTATTGTGCTCTACATCCTTGTAGTACATGTCTTCTGTACTCGGCATACTGTGGTTTTTGATTACCTCAGAGCACTTAACAACGGCAGTATCAATGGCAGGATGCATCGACTTTGCCTCCTTCTCATCCGGCAGAGGATTCACATCTAAAATCGAATAAAAATCATCTTTGTTCGAACTGTAAAAGCTTCGTAACGATTGATCTAGTAATTCATTAGCATTGAAATAACCATTAAAACGAGCAGTAGTAGAGTGGTATGTTCTGTTTAGAAAAGCGTTGTTCTCAGTTGAACATGACGAAATCAATAGGGCAAAAAATAAAAAAAGGTAAAATACTGACTTCATGAGAGCTAATGTCTTACTATAACTTGAAATATTAAATTTTAGTGTACAATTAAAAGAATTCTATGCAATGTTGGTGAAAACCTGTTGAATATCGTCGTCATCCTCAATTTTATCTAACATTTTCTCTATATCAACCAATTGCTCTTCTGAAAATTCAACAGGGGACGTAGCGTATCTTTTTAAACCAGACTTTTGAGCTTCAAGACCCAAATCTTCCAGAGCTTTGGATATGGTTCCAAAGGCTGTATAGTCGCCATAAACAAATAAAGCTCCATCCTGAACCTCAAGCTCTTCAACTCCTGCATCTATAAGGTTAAATTCTAATTCTTCAAGATCCATTTCTTCTGTCATTTCAAGCTCAAAAACACTCTTTCTCTGAAACATAAATTCCAATGACCCAGTAGGAACAATACTTCCTCCAGCCTTGTTAAAGTACGATTTAACATTTGCCACGGTTCTAGTTGAATTATCTGTTGCACACTCCACAAATACCAGCACACCATGTGGTCCCTTGCCCTCATAATTCATTTCAGAAAATAGATCGGTATCCTTTTGAATCGACCGCGAAATTGCTGCTTCGATATTGTCCTTTGGCATATTCTCCGACTTCGCATTTTGAATCGCCGTTCTAAGCTTTGCGTTTGTGGCAGGGTCAATACCGCCCTCTTTGGCTGCCATAGTTATGGCTTTACCGAGCTTAGGAAAAATTTTGGACATTTTGTCCCATCTTTTTTCCTTGGCTGCACGACGATATTCAAAAGCTCTTCCCATAATTTATTTTCACAAAAATAAGGAATTGCCCTTGTATCATCAAGTCATGCACTCTTAAAAGCTTTTAGAATATCTTCTATATAATTGAGGACTGGTTCACGACCAAATTTGGAAGCTGAGGAGGTGACAAAAATCGGGGGTAACTCATCCCAAAACTTGAGTAATTCCTTGCGGTATGCCAAAAGCTTCTTTTGTAAAGCTGAACTGGAAAGTTTATCTGTTTTTGTAAAAACTATTGAAAAAGGAATCCCTTTACTACCGCACCAATTCATAAATTCAAGATCTATTTTTTGAGGAGCTAATCGTGCATCTATTAAAACAAATGTGGTCATTAAGCTTTCTCTATGAAGTAGATATTCAGTAATAAAAATCTCCCAACTTTGTCTGCTTTTTTTTGATGCTTTTGCAAAGCCGTACCCGGGTAAATCCACCAGATACCATTCATCATTAATAATAAAGTGATTGATGAGTTGTGTTTTTCCAGGGGTAGATGAAGTTTTAGCTAGCTTTTTTTTGCCCGTGAGCATATTGATGAGCGATGACTTACCCACATTTGAGCGACCGATAAATGCAAACTCTGGCCTTCCATCCTGCGGACACTTTTTAAAAGTCGTATTAGATATTAAAAAAGATGCATTTTCGATTTTCATTTGACAAATTTAAGATATTATATTTGCTCAAGAACAATTCAGCACGATGCTTGTTATTCTTTAGTATACTAGTATTTTACAATGGCAGAATATAAAATTAAGGACCTCGAAAACCTAACGGGGATAAAATCTCATACGATTCGTATTTGGGAAAAAAGGTATAGTATTCTGTCTCCAGATCGAACAGATACCAAAATTCGAACTTATACCGACGACGAATTAACGCACCTGTTGACGGTAAGTATGTTGAATCGAAATGGCATTAAAATTTCTAAAATAGCCAAGCTCGAGCAAGAAGATATGAATAAACTCTTGTGGGATATTAAGGTAAATAAAGAGCCTGAATATAGCATGGATAAATTAATTCTTGCGTTGGTTTCTCTCGACGAGGAGCTCTTCAAAGGAACGATGAATGGTCTTATCGACAAGTATGGATTAGAAAAAACCTTTGTCAATCACCTTATTCCATTTTTAGACAGAATTGGAATCATGTGGTTGATTGGCACCATAAATCCTTCTCAGGAACATTTTATGTCGAACTTAATTCGTCAAAAAATAATTTCCGAAATCGACAAACAACCAATTCCAAAGGAAGATAGTAAATCTATTCTAATGTATCTGCCCGAACATGAGTGGCATGAAATCAGCCTCCTATTTTATCAGTTTTTATTAAGAGCGAAAGGTGTTCATACTTCATATCTAGGTCAAAGTTTACCTTACCCATCATTGCTAGAAAGTATTGAAAAATTAAAACCCCACGCTATCCTTTCTTCATGGTTAACAGCAGTTGACAAGAAGTTTGTCGTCAATTACTTCAAACAATTGAATAAGGACCTTCCTGACATGAAGGTGTTTGCTGGAGGCGCTCAAATTAAAGCAAATAGTAAAGATTTGAAAGGTTTAATTATTGAGGTTCAAGATATTCCTGAGCTTTTAGAGCATCTATAATCTTTATACTACGATATTCACAATTTTTCCGGGAACAACGATAAACTTTTTCGGAGTCTTACCATCCAACCACTTTTTTGTGAGTTCAAGTCCTTCTACTTCAGATTGCAGATCCTCCCGACTCAATGACAATGAGAAATTTGCTTTGAATCTCATTTTTCCATTAAATGATATTGGGTAATCAAATGAATCTTCAACGAGATGACATTGGTCAAAAACAGGATATTTAGCTGTAAACAATGTGCCTTCTTCTTTTCCGATCTTCATCCATAGTTCTTCGCAGAAATGAGGCGCATATGGAGCCAACAGAATTAAAAACTGTTGCATTACTTCAAGATTATTACACTTCTGGTCTGTAAACTCATTAACGGCAATCATAAAAGATGAAACACATGTATTCAATGAAAATCGATCTAAATCTTCTCGTACTTTTTTAATGGTTTTATGAAGCGTTTTTAAGGACGCTTTTTTGGGTTCTTGCTGAGACTGAAGTATGGACAATCCATCAGGACCACAATACAATCTCCAACATTTTCTTAAAAAATTATGTACGCCTGAAATACCTTTGGTATCCCAAGGTTTACTTTGTTCAATAGGGCCTAAAAACATTTCATATAGACGCAAAGTATCAGCACCATATTTCTGAATCAATTCATCCGGAGTTTGAACATTGTATTTGGACTTCGACATTTTCTCAACCTCATCTCCACAGATATATGCCCCATCATCTTCACAAATAAAAGTTGCATTTCCATATTCTTTACGCCATTTCCTAAATCCATCAATATTCAAATGGTTATTTTCAACCAACGAAATGTCAACATGAATTGCTTGAACAAGCTGTCCTTCTATTTTATTTTTAGAAACAAAAGTATTCGTATCCGGAAGCCTATAAACAAAACTACTTTTGCCAAGAATCATTCCTTGATTAATTAACTTTTTGAAGGGCTCATCAAAAGAAATATAACCTTGGTCAAAGAGAAACTTGGTCCAAAAACGCGCATACAACAAATGTCCTGTTGCATGTTCAGCACCGCCAATATATAAATCTACTTGCCCCCAATAATCAGAACGCTCCTTAGAAACAAACTCATTGAGGTTTTTAGGGTCCATATATCTCAGAAAGTACCACGAGCTTCCTGCCCAACCTGGCATTGTATTAAACTCCATGCGATCACCTTCAAAATGGTTCCAAGCACTTTTATCGGCCCTAGCTAACGGTGGCTCTCCATCTTTTGTCGGTAAATAACTATCTACTTTTGGTAGCTCTATCGGCAGATGGTTATCAGCAACCGTTTTTGGGATGTCATTTTCATAATAAACAGGGAAAGGTTCTCCCCAATATCTTTGTCTCGAAAAAACAGCATCTCGCAATCTATAATTCGTTTTACCTTTACCGATGCCACGTTCTTCAAGCTCTATAATTGCCTTTTTGATCCCTTCGATAACATTTAAACCGTTTAAGAAGTCTGATTCCTTTAACGTTCCTGTCTTTTCTGTGTGCGCGCCTTCTTCGATTTGAATATCCTTAAAAATATTTTTTATCGCTATCCCAAAATGTTTGGCGAAGTCATAATCCCTTTGATCTCCGCAAGGCACGGCCATTACAGCACCCGTTCCATATGAGGCAAGAACATAGTCTGCAATCCATATTTCTATCTTTTCACCACTTAAAGGATGAATAGCAAAGGCCCCGGTGTTGACCCCTGATATTGACTTAACATCGCTCTGCCTGTCTCTTTCTGATTTTTTTGAAGCTTTTTCTTGATAGTTTTTTACCGCAGTCATATTGTTCTGCGTTGTTATCTCCTTTACATATGGATGCTCGGGTGCAAGAACCATAAACGAAACACCATAAATTGTATCAGGTCTTGTTGTAAAAACTTCTATTTTATTATCGTGGTTTTCTAAAGAAAAACTTACAGAACAACCTACAGATTTCCCAATCCAATTTCGCTGCTGCTCTTTCAAAGAGTCTGTCCAATCAATTTGATTTAGACCTTGAAGTAAGCGTTCGGAATAAGCTTTTATTCGCATCGACCATTGACGCATTTTTTTTTGAAGTACTGGATACCCTCCACGCTCAGATTTTCCATTGATAACTTCATCATTTGCAAGAACCGTTCCTAGCTCAGGGCACCAATTCACCCAGCTTTCTGCAAGGTATGCCAGTCTATACTCTTGGAGTATTGTTTCTTTTTGTCCTTTATCAAAACCCTGCCAGTCCCTTGCACTAAATGTTTTATCAAATTCAGTTTCAGCATTAACATTTGCATTTCCACTAAGCTCAAACTGTTCAATTAGTTTTGATATTCGTTCCGCTTTTTTTGAATTCTTATCATAATAGCAATCAAAGAGCTGTTTAAATATCCATTGTGTCCACTTATAATACTCTGGAGAAGATGTTCTTACCTCACGTTCCCAATCATAACAAAATCCTAGCTGATCCAACTGACTTCTATAGCGTTCAATATTTTTATTGGTTGTTATAGCGGGATGCTGTCCAGTTTGAATAGCATACTGCTCTGCTGGCAAACCAAACGAATCATACCCCATTGGATGCAATACATTAAAGCCAAGTAGTTTTTTATAGCGTGCAATAACATCAGATGCGATATATCCCAATGGATGACCCACATGAAGTCCTGCCCCAGATGGGTACGGGAACATATCTAAAACATAATATTTCTCTCCGGGATTATTTTCACTTACATTGTAGCTCCCATTTTTTTTCCAAAAAGAAATCCATTTAGATTCAATCTCCCTAAAATTGTACTCCATGCGATGTTTTTAAGTCAGTAAAGATAGTCAATGTCATTCATCTTATAAGAATACTTCAATCAAAAATACCCTTGAATAAATTTTGGCACAGAAATTGCAATTAGTGAAATAAAATTACAGAAATAATATTTCTTACTTTTTTAGTTTTTAACACTTACTTTTTTCATAATTCAATGTTTTTAAAACACATCAAACCCGGACGAATCCGGGTTTTTTGTGACTTATAAGATTAATGCCAAAGCAACGATAAACCCACTATAAGGAATCCCAAATCAATCCATGTGAAAAAATATTGAGGATTGAACTTTTTATAGAATAAGGTAAGGCTAAAGAGATAGGAAAATCCTAGGAGCCAAATATATGTGTTCATACTAGGAACCATTAAGGAGTATAGAAAACCACTCATCACAATTATTTGTATAAGAATCAACGAACGTTTTATCCCTATTATCTGGGGAATGGTTCGCATAACTTTAGGGTCATAGGTAATATCCTTCATATCAGAGGGGATTAATATAGCAAACAAAAATAATGCACCTTCAATAGGGTTTGTAAGTATATCGAAAATCAAATACGGTAAATAATGAAGTAAGAAAAACCAGATTGCAAATACTAAGAAAATTTTCAAATAAGGAACCTCCCTTAAGTTATAACTCCTCAAGCGATATACATATAAAACACTTAAGATGACAGCTATACAAGTCAGCAAATGGATATCATTTAGGTGTCCAAAATATTTCAGATATAAAAACAATGTTGCCAATGAAGAGGAAATAGCAATAATTAGGAGTATGCTTTTATTCTTCGAAACCCAATAAACAATATAATCAGGTAAGTCTTTTGTTTGATGTTTCCACAATCGGTGAAAATTATAAACGCCCATTATTCCAAGAGAAAACATTAGCGCATAAGCCCAAGAATTCGTAACCGAATGATACAATCCATATACATAAACAAAGCAAAAAAAAGCTAAATGAAAATGGGAACGAATAGCATATTCAATGAACTTAGGCATAAAAGGAATTCATTAATGTTTGAATCAAAAGATAGGTTATAGCTGTTTTTTTAAACTTTTCAATTTTCGATATTTATAATGATTTGCTGCTGCGCTAATTTTGGCGATCACCCAACCCGAACGCCCATCTAAAAACCCTCTTTTGAAAATAAAAACCGACAAGAATTTGGCTATCGCGCTAAATTCTGCTTGTAGGAAATAAATAGCTTTTTTTTCCTTAATATACTTTTGCACAGACAAATCAGCATATTGAAAAGCCTTTTTTCTGTGTTCGCTTTCGGTATAATAAGAAAAGTGTTCCAAATGCCCTTTGAGTCTTTTGACTATCAAGTTTTTTGGGTAGGATAATGTTTCATGTACAAAATCCCCCTCCCAACATACCGCATGCTTTGGAAATAATCTGAGTTTATATTCTGGATACCATCCACAATAACGAATCCATTTTCCACAATAATTGGTCTTCCTACTTACCTCATAAATACCGTCTAAACCTTCTTGTTTTAAACGAAGTAAATCATTAATCATTGATTGATCTAAAGCCTCATCTGCATCAATAGAAAAAATATAATCTGCTTTTACATGGGTATTTAAAAAGTTTTTCGATTGCGCATAACCCATCCATTCTTTTTGAATAAAGTTCACGTTATAGGATGCACAAATTTCTGCAGTTTTATCTTTAGAATAAGAATCTAAGACAACTATTTCATCTACACAATTATTTAAGGATTTCAGACACCTCTCAATGTTTCTCTCTTCATTTAAAGTAATAATAGCTGC
>JAKMFD010000161.1 GCA_022425625.1 Crocinitomicaceae bacterium
CTCCAAGACAAAGGAAAGAACATATCATTTAATAATTCGCCCAAAACCAACTAGCCTCCCTCGCCAATAATCCGAAGCCTCTATATCTGCGACTGAAATCCCTTTTGACGAACCTGAATGAATCATACGTTTTTGTTCATTTGGCTGATTAACTAAAATACCTACATGAGTGATTTCCTTTCCTTCGGAAAAAAACACAAGGTCACCCATAAAGGCTCTTTTACCTCTTATAGTTTTTGCTACTTTATATTGATCAGATGCAACACGCGGCAATGTTATGCCTTGTTGTTTGAAAATATGACTTGTGAATCCACTACAGTCAAAACCATCTTCATTGTCTCCTCCCCATTTATATGGAATACCCATAAATTCATATGCATAATGAATAAGATCCGTTCTCTCTGAATTGCTCATACCTTCTGAAACAAAACCTTCTTCATCAACTTCCTCTAGGATTGGGTTCTTAAACTTATATCCTTTGTAAACATTTTCTATCCACTGGGCCAATTGTACCTTGTTCTCTTCGTTGACAGTTGTATTGTTATCCTTCAACCAAATCTCAAAAATAACAGCCATTTCGCCAAGCTCTTGCGCATGACTTTCTTTAATCTCGGACCAACTAGGATGATTGAAAACTAAGGACATGAGTCTACAGCTTTCATCTATTTTTGCAATATTACGCCGCATCCAATATGGATTTTGAAGAAGATGAAATGTACTCATCGCACTATAGTACGAAGGCAAAATATAATCAGCATACATTGGATTCTTTAATAATCTATTTGATTGGCGATAAACTATTTTGTAGTGCTTTTGACTGTAATATTGTTCTAATCGATCTATTTTCTTGTTTTGTGTAAAAACAATTTTTGACGAAAATGTGAAAATCACAAACAATAAAAGAATGCGGCTAATTTTTGTACTGAACACCATTTTCTAAAACTATATAAGAATTGTTAAACATTGAAACCAGAACCCTGCTCCCATAAATCGAATAATTTGAATCAGACATATTTGTTAATTCATATGCCTCACCTCCAACAAATGCATTGACGCCACCTAGAATATTTCGATAGGCCAAAACATCATTTTTAATTTGATAATCTAAAGGCTTAAAATTCGCAACTTCAGTCTTTTCATCGTTACAATAAGCAAAGAAATAAGAGCTCTCTGTCCAGACAACAATATCATCTTTAACATCCCAAAAGTCAGCACCAAAATTTGAAAGTTGAAAACTCTCTCCATCTTTGTAATACCATAGATTCCCGCTATTATCTTCATAAACAACAAAGCCTCTACCCGCTTTGTATTTAACCATAGGTAGCTGCTCTATATCATAGAAAACACCTTTATCAAACACCACAAAAGTTTGGGTTGTTGGGTCATTAAAACACATAATATCAGTACCCACCTCAAAACGTACATATTGTGGGTTATTCCACACATCAATCTCGTATACCTCCCCATTCCAAAAAGTCTTGAACATATTGCCATTATCTTTAAAAACGACAATATTCTCGCCAATAGCAGCGGGCATTTCAAGATCACGCATGAGTGTTGTCAGCATATAGGAAGAATCTTTCCAATAAGCATTAATTGTATTGAAGCGAGTATCTTCAAAAACAATTAAGCTATCCTTGACACTAAAATTTCTCGCAAAATAAGTAAGCGTTGAAAGCTCACCTTGATCCCACATATTTAATGTTGGCCCAATCATGTAGCCCATTAAGTAATCAGAAACCTGATAAACAACATTGAGATTGGTAATATCACTTCTTTTCTTACCATCATACAACCTTAAGTTTCCTCGCGTATCTCGGTACGCAATAAGTTCATCTCCAGCTTTATAATCTTGAATGGGCTGTACTTCTACGGAACGAAAAAAACCATCCTGAAAACTTAGAAAAAAGTTATTGAAGTCAATGACAGGTATTACTCCTTGAGCAAAAACTTTAGAAGTAATAAAAAAAGTAAAAATTAAAATCTTTTTCACAACCACTAAGTTATCAAAATTCGGACCAACTCAAATGACCTAAATTGAACATTGTTGAACCATAATACTTTCAATGAAATTAGGATTCTACAAAAAGAGGTGTATTTTTGATTCTCAAATTTTCAACTATGAACAAAATATTATTGAGTTTTTCGTTCCTGTCAGTAATCAGCATTGTAATTGCACAACCAAGAATAGACTATACGGAATATGATCTAAAGAATGGTATGCACGTTATTCTGCACAAGGATAATTCTGCTCCCATAGTTACAACTGCGGTTATGTATCATGTTGGAGCAAAAGATGAAAACCCAGAAAGAACTGGATTTGCGCACTTTTTTGAGCATCTTTTATTCGAGGGTACTGAAAATATTCCGAGAGGTGAATGGTTTACCATTGTAAGCTCAAATGGAGGAAGTAATAATGCAAACACAACCTCAGACAGAACATACTATTACGAGGTATTCCCTTCAAACAGCTTAGAGCTAGGACTGTGGATGGAATCAGAACGTCTGATGCACCCCA
This sequence comes from Crocinitomicaceae bacterium, assembly GCA_022425625.1. GTDB lineage: Bacteria > Bacteroidota > Bacteroidia > Flavobacteriales_D > Crocinitomicaceae > UBA952. Next base: position 2,519 of record JAKMFD010000161.1, read on the forward strand.
TAATCAATCAAATTGGTGTAGATACCCAAAACGAAGTAGTTAAGGAAGAAAAAAGAAGTAGAATCGATAATGCTCCCTACGGAGGCATTCAGTATGCAACTGCAACAAATAAGTATCTTTTTGATCAGCATCCATATAAAATGTCTGTCATTGGGGAAATGGAACACCTCGATGCTGCTACTCTTGAGGAATTCCAATCATTTAATAAAAAATATTATGTGCCGAACAATGCAGCGTTAGTCGTAGCCGGTGATATTGACATTGAAGCAACAAAAAAAATGATTGAGGCTTATTTCGGACCTATTCCGAGAGGTGAAGAAATTGAAAGGAAAATGGTTGTTGAAGAACCGATTACTGAAACGAGAGTAGAAACGGAATATGATTCGAACATTGAAATACCTGCCTTAGTATTGTGTTATAGAACACCTTCAATGAAAGATAGAGATGCATACGTACTTGAAATGATTTCTACTTATCTGAGTGACGGAAAAAGCTCAAAACTTTATAAGAATCTTGTTGATGATAACAAAAAAGCCTTGCAGGTTTTTGCCTTTAATAGAGGAATGGAAGACTACAGTGTATATAATATTATTGCTCTACCTCTTGGAGAAGTGGCCCTGGAAGAATTAACAACTGATATAGATGCTGAGATTCTCAAAGTACAAACAGACCTTATATCAGAAAGAGATTATCAAAAGCTCCAAAATAAATTTGAAAATACATTTGTAAATGCCAATTCAAGTGTTTCTGGTGTTGCCAATTCATTAGCAAGGTATTATATGTTGTATGGTGATATAAGCCTCATCAATACCGAAATAGATATCTTCCGATCGATTACAAGAGAAGAGATTAGAAAAGTGGCTAAAAAATATTTAAACCCTAATCAAAGATTGATTTTAAACTATTTACCTGAATCGAGTAAAGAATAAATAAAACATATTTAAAATGAAAAATAGCATATTACTTATCCTAACTATTTTACTTGCTTCAGCAGGTAGCTATGCTCAAATTGACAGATCAAAGCAACCAGAACCGGGACCAGCTCCAAAAATAAATATGGAGCGCCCCATTGAATTCTCCTTGGACAATGGCTTGAACGTTCTAATTGTTGAAAACCATAAACTTCCTCGTGTGAGCATCAGTCTCTTTTTTGATAGAACACCTTTTTTAATGAAAGAAAAAGCAGGTGTTACCTCTCTGCTAGGTTCTATGCTTGGAAACGGAACACAAACTATATCAAAAGATGATTTTAACGAAGAAATTGATTTTCTTGGTGCAGATTTATCCTTTGGATTTGATGGAGGTTATGCAAGCTCATTATCAAAATATTTTGAGCGAATGTTGGAGCTATTAGCTGATGCGACAATGAACTCATTATTGACTCCCGAAGAATTTGAAAAAGAAAAAGAGCGCTTATTAGAAGGACTTAAAAGTCAAGAGAAAAGTGTTGATGCCGTAGCAAGTATTGCTGGAGGAGCATTGGCCTACGGAAGGAATCATCCATATGGAGAATTTGAAAACGAAGCAACAATTAATAACGTAAGCTTTGAAGATGTTCAAGAATACTATAAAAACTTCTTTAATCCAAAACAGGCATATCTTGTCATCATTGGAGACATTAATCCCGAAAAAGTAAAGCCTATCATCGAAAGTCGTTTTAATAGTTGGGAAAATGGATCAATTACAGAAATCCCCATGCCTGACGCACAGAGCAACCCGAAAGCGCTAGAAATTAATTTCATAGATATGCCAAATGCGGTGCAATCAAATATTTCTTTAACAAGTAACGTCAGTCTAAAAATGAATGACTCCGATTATCACGCGGTCCTTATTGCGAACAAGATATTAGGTGGCGGTTTCAATAGCTACCTTAACATGAACTTAAGAGAGGAGCATGGTTATACGTATGGAGCAGGTTCTTCAGTTGGCGCGGATAAATATATAACAAGATTTAAAACAGGTGCTTCGGTAAGAAACGAAGTGACGGATAGCGCTGTTGTGCAAACGATTAAAGAGGTAAAAAGAATTCAAGAAAATCCAGTTGAGGAAGAGGCATTAGCGAATGCCAAAGCCAAATATGTAGGTGATTTTGTATTGGCCTTGGAAAGGCCGTCTACAATTGCCCAATATGCCATAAATATTAAAGCAAATAATTTACCTGCAGATTTCTATGCAGAATATTTAAAGAAAATAAACGCAGTTACTGTAGAGGATGTACAACGTGTTGCCAACAAATATTTCAATGCTGAAAATGCACGATTCATAGTGGTTGGAAAAGGAAGCGACGTTATTGAAAATCTTGAAAAAACCGGTATTCCAATCAATTACTTCGACAGAGAAGCGAATGCTGTTGAAAAGCCAGAATTCCAAAAACCCATCCCTGCTGGTGTTACCGCGCAATCGATAATTTTAGACTACATTGATGCCATTGGAGGTTCAAAATCGCTTTCAGGTGTTAAAACAATACTTACGAATGTTGATATCTCTATTCAAGGTGCCCCATTTAAACCAAGTGGCGTAATTAAGACAATGTCCCCGAATAAAGAGTCCATGGAGATGTCAGTTGAAGGGATGGGTACAATTATGAAACAAAAGTTTGACGGTAAAACTGGATATGCTGAACAACAAGGAAGAAAAACAGAAATGACAGCCGATGAAATCGCAGAAAAGCAGAAAGAAAAAGGATTGTTCCCAGAGACCTACCTCTCTGAAGATGCCGTTTCGTTAGTAAGTTTAATTTCCGTTAATGGATCAGATGCCTATAAAATAAAGGTAGCTGGTAAAAATGATTCTTACAGATATTATGACGCAACCAGTTTCATGCTGATTCGAACGGAGGTTTCACAAGAAGCTCGAGGTCAAAAAATAACTCAGATAACAGATATCTCTGATTATAGATCCGTAAATGGAATTCAAATGCCTCACAAAAAAGTAATAACGGCAGGACCACAAATCATAACCTTCGATGCATCAGAAATAAAAATAAACGAAGGCGTTAGTAAAAAAGACTTTAAATAAGTTTTTTGAAACAAAGAGTATTGAAAAGCTGACGGTAATCGTCAGCTTTTTTGTTTTCAACATATGTAATACCAAACGAAGAAATCAATATCTTTGAAATATGAGTGACTTTGTTGTTTCAGCAAGAAAATACCGCCCGCAGACTTTCGATACCGTAGTCGGTCAAAAGTCCATTACAGGCACACTCAAAAACGCCATTAAAAAAGAACATTTAGCACAAGCTTTTCTTTTCTGCGGTTCGCGAGGCGTTGGCAAAACAACAACTGCAAGAATTCTAGCGAAGACGATAAACTGCACACAAAGAAGTGAAAATACAGAGGCCTGCGATAAGTGCGACTCGTGTGAAAGTTTTAATTCGGGGGCTTCACTAAATGTTTATGAACTAGACGCAGCCTCAAACAATTCAGTTGAGGACATAAGAGGTCTTATAGATCAGGTCCGTATTGCTCCTCAGCTAGGAGATTTTAAGGTCTATATTATTGACGAAGTTCACATGCTTTCAACGAATGCATTTAATGCATTTTTGAAAACTTTAGAAGAACCTCCGAAGCATGCTATTTTTATTTTAGCGACTACAGAAAAACATAAAATTATTCCTACTATTTTATCGAGATGCCAAATCTTTGATTTTTCTCGTATCACAGTTAAAGACATTACCGATCATTTAGCTGAAATTTCAAAAAAGGAAAAAGTTAAAGCAGAGATTGAAGCCCTTCACCTTATTGCAATGAAAGCAGATGGAGCGCTGAGAGACGCCTTATCTGTTTTTGATCAAATGGTCACTTTTTCAGGGAATGAACTAACATACAATCAAGTCATAGAAAATCTTCATATTCTTGATTATGATTATTTTTTCAAATTTGTCGACTTCACTGAAAAAGAGGATATTCCAGGCTCTTTGTTACTCTTCAACGAAATCCTTGAGAAAGGTTTTGACGCCCATAATTTCTTGTCTGGATTGTCGTCACACTATAGGAATTTATTAGTCTGTAAAGACGATCGATCTACGGCTTTGTTAGAAGTTCCTGAACAGACACAAAAAAGATATGTTGAGCAATCAAAAGGGATACCTCACCAAACTATTACAAGAGCACTTTACGCATTAAGTAAAGCCGACAATAACTATAAATCTTCAAAAAACCAAAGGCTGCTCGTTGAGGTTGCATTAATGGAGCTCTGTTCACTCAAACAAGAGCAAGAAAAAAAAAAGCCCTAACGGATCGCATTGACTTTTTACCCTTTCCCGAAAAATCACTGCGTAAAGAAAAAAACAAATCAACACCGAAACAAGAGCAAAAATCAGTCAATATTGCGTCAGTTAAAACAGTTGATATAAAGATTGATACCCAAAAAAAGAAAACTGAAAATCAGCCTCTTCCAATTCCAAAAATTGTCAAAAAATCTGAAAGCCGCCTTTCTATAAAGGATATGCTAAAAAGAGAAGAGGAGCTAAAAAACAAACCTACTGATGAAAATCTTCCTGAAGAAAAATATACTGCTGATAGACTTGTAAGAGTCTGGAGACAATACGCATTTCAGGTCAAGGATGAAGGTCAAGAAACTTTCTATAATGCATTGGTTAAAAGAGATCCATTAATTGAAAAGAACGATGTACTAAAATTATTTGTAGAAAATCAAATTCAAGTGGACTATATTAAACCTCTGCTAAATAAACTTATTTCCTTTATAAGAAAAAGCCTGCAAAATTATAATATTACCATTGAAATTGAGCTGACTGAAAACCCTGTGGAAGATATAAAACTAATGCACGGAAAGGACAAGTTCAAGGCAATGGCAAAAAAGAATCCAAACCTGAATACTTTGAAAAACTTATTCAATTTAGACATTGAATTTTGAGGATTGTACCTCATAAAGATTTTTTAATTGACTTTTATTCAGAAGAGCAAAAAAGCACCATCAACTCTTTTATTGATGAACTAAGAAACGACGCACCGTTTATAACGTGTCATACTTCTGGATCAACTGGTTCACCAAAAGCCATCCGCATTTCAAAGGAAGCGCTTGTGCTATCTGCAGAAAATACGATTGGTTTTTTTGACCTTAAACCCAAATACAAGGCCTCATTATGCATTTCGGTAGACTTTATTGCTGGTAAAATGATGCTAGTCCGTGCATTAATTGGAGGTATGCACTTGGAGGTTTATCGGGCGAATGCGTCCATAGGGGATCATTTGTTACCAAGCGACTTTATTGCACTATTTCCGATACAGCTTCAAGGCATAATGAATACAAGAGGCGGTTTAGCCAAATTAAAGCAGTGCAGAAATATTTTAATTGGAGGAGCGCAAATTTCAAAAGAATTAGAAAAAGAGCTTATTAAAAATAAGATTACTGTTTATCAAAGCTACGGTATGACAGAAACTGTGTCTCACATTGCCTTAAAGAAAACGGGGTACCTTCAGGAGACACATTATAAAGCGATAGAGGGCGTTTCATTTAAAACATTGGATGATTGCTTAATAATACATTATCCAAAAATGTCTACAACCGTCATAAAGACAAACGATCTTGTTGAGCTAAAAGACGCCCATCATTTTAAATGGATTGGACGAAATGATTTCGTGATTAATTCCGGAGGATATAAAATCTCACCTGAAATTATCGAAGATAAAATTCAAACAATATTGAGTAATGAAATTCTATTAACTGGGATAAATGATTCAGAATTTGGGGAAAAAGTAGGACTGATAATAAAAGGAACAAAGGATAGTATAAATATTCGGAAAGCTGATCTCAAATCAATTTTACATCCTTACGAAATCCCTAAAATGGTTACCTTTATTTCCTCGTTCGAGCGAACCAGTAATGGAAAGTTAGACCGGAAGAAGACTGCGTCTAAAATTAAAAAAAGTGCCTGGCAAATCTTATTATAGCATATTAAACCTTCAAGAAGGAGCGTCAAAAGCTGAAATAAAAAAAAGCTACAGAAAGCTCGTTAAAAAATATCATCCTGATGTTTCGAAGGATCCCAATTGCCATGAAAAATATATAGAAATAAATGAGGCGTATGAAGCGCTGCTGGAACCAAAACCGAAAATCAAAAGAAAACCCTCAACGACCAGAGCTCAAAAATGGGAAAACTATAAAGAAGAAAGTAGAAAAAAAACAGCCCAACGAGACGCACAAAAGGCAAAAGAAATTAAAAGATTTTATCAAAGTCTTAGAACTGGATGGAGAAGAGGATGGATTCGGGTTAATGTTGTATTCAGTGTTATTATTTGTGTTTTCCTTGTAGCAGACCAAGAAAGTAATTTAACTCAAAGGAAAATTAAAATTACAAGCTTTCAGAATTTATCTAAATTCAATGAGGTCACAACGTTGGAGGGAGGTTATACTCTCCAAAACATTCACTCAATTCTGAGATCTAAAACATACGTAGTCTTATTCGAAAGTAAATATTTAAAACAAGCTGTTTATGCTGCTTACAAACACGATGGCAAATACATTTACCATAAGGTATTATTCGGACCCAGAGGTCCAAGTTTTTATTGGGGCTTTCCTATAGTATTTGCGGTATCCATGCTCCCCTTCATTTTTTATCTATTTTTTAGAAAAAATAATGGCTGGTTTGTTTTTTTCCATTACACAACCTTAATCGTCACTACACCTTGGCTTATTTATTTTATTCTAGAGCATCCCGAAATGATAGAAGTTTTGAAATTTTAATAATATGACTAAAAAAGAGAAAGCAAAATATATCATTAAAACACTTGAGGATTTATATCCAGAAACGCCGGTTCCATTAGATCACAAGGATCCATACACACTATTAATTGCCGTACTCTTATCCGCCCAATGCACTGATGAGCGCGTAAATAAAATTACACCCGCGCTTTTCAAACTTGCTGATAATCCTCTGGATATGAGTCAGCAAAATGTCGATGACATTAGAGCTATAATAAGACCATGTGGGCTTTCTCCAAAAAAATCAAAAGCCATCTGGGAACTTTCAAATATTTTAATGGATAAATATAATGGTCGCGTACCTGAAACTTTAATGCAGCTTGAAGCTCTACCAGGTGTTGGTCATAAGACTGCCTCTGTTGTTGTATCGCAGGCCTTTGGTCAAGCGGCCTTTCCTGTTGACACGCATATTCATCGCCTTCTTACCAGATGGGGTATTACGAGTGGAAAGAATGTAGCACAAACTGAAAAAGATGCCAAGAGACAATTTCCAATAGAAACATGGAACAAACTACATTTGCAAATTATTTTCTATGGACGAGCCTACTCCCCTGCCAGAAACCCTAAACTTGCCATTGATTTCATTACCGCTAAAATTGGCACTAAAAAAGCGATTAAGGAGCTCAAATAAATGAACAATTGTTGAAAAGTGCTCTTAATAAGGTGTGTATAAATTATATTTTTAAAAGTCTCTAGTTTGGAGATTCGAATTCCTATATTTGTTTTATGGATACTTCAGAAGGAAAAAAAACCCCAATTCAGAGATTAAAAAATACCTCTAGCTTAATTAATGACATGGGAAAGCTACCTCCACAAGCTATTGAAGTTGAACAAGTTGTACTCGGAGCGATGATGTTGGAAAAGGATGCTGTAAACAACACCATTGATATACTTAATGATGAAAGTTTTTACGATCCAAAGCATCAAATTATTTTCAAGACAATCCATTCATTATTTGCCAGTACAAGTCCTATTGACTTAGTAACCGTATCAGCTCAATTACAAAAAAACGGTGAACTAGAAGCAGCAGGTGGTGCAGCATATATATCGTCCTTAACTAACAGAGTTGCATCGTCATCTCATATACAATACCACGCAAGAATCATTTCTGAAAAGCATATAAAAAGAGAGCTTATTCGCGTAAGTACTGATATCATTAAGGACTCATATGACGAAACAAAGGACGTATTCGAGTTGCTAAATAATGCGGAAACTAATTTATTTAAAATAGCCGAAGCAAATATGAGTAAGCAAGCGGCGACGATGCAAAATGTTATTAGTGAGGCGATCGATGAAATTGAAAAAGCATCAAAAAATACAGATGGTCTTTCAGGTGTTCCTTCTGGATTTTATGAACTTGATAAAATAACTGCGGGATGGCAAAGGTCTGATATGATTGTGCTCGCTGCAAGACCAGGTATGGGTAAAACAGCCTTCGTGTTATCAATGGCAAGAAATACTGCTGTAGATCATAATAAAGGTGTCGCTGTATTTTCATTAGAAATGTCTTGTGTACAGCTTGTTAAAAGACTTATTGCCAGCGAAGCGAGACTTTCTGGAGAAAAATTAAGGAAGGGAGATCTAAAAGATTACGAATTCCAGCAGCTTCATACAAGAATTAAAAAATTATCTACTGCTCCAATTTATATAGATGATACACCCGGGCTCAGTATCTTTGATTTCAGAGCGAAATGTAGAAGACTTAAGTCTCAATATGACATAGATTTAATCATCATTGATTACTTGCAGCTAATGTCTGCGAAAACAAGCGAGAATTCAAGATCAAATGGAAATAGAGAGCAAGAAATCTCCATGATTTCAAGGTCCATAAAAGAAATAGCTAAGGAATTAGATGTTCCAATTATTGCTCTTGCCCAGCTCAGCCGTTCTGTTGAACAACGTGGAGGCGATAAAAGACCCATTCTATCTGACCTTCGTGAATCAGGCGCAATAGAACAAGATGCTGATATCGTTTCGTTTATCTATCGCCCAGATTATTATGGCTTTATGACAGATGAAGCCACAGGGAATGACAATACGGGCATTGGAGAAATCATTATAAGAAAACATAGAAATGGTGCTCAAGGAACTGTAAGACTTAAGTTCATCGATCAGTATGCAAGATTTGACAACCTAGATGAGATGCCAGATTACAATCAAATCACCCAAGAATCTAGTGAGAAGACAAGTGCTATTAACAATCCAAATAACACATTTACGGTTCCAAGTAAAATGAACGAAACCGAAGACTCAGATGATTATGGTGACTTTGGAAAAAATGAGGATACGCACGAAAATGATTTCTAAAATGAAGCTGAGCATTCTCTTTCTCTTCTTCTTTCTCTCCTGCAATTTTGCAAATGCAACACAAATTTTAGTGTTCATGGGAGAAAAACAAAAGAATCATCTTAAAGCTTATGGAATAGCATATTGGGTAATCGAAAAAGATGTGAGTATCGAATGGTTACTAAACTACAGAGGGGGATCCTTCCTAATGCCTCATTTGGTTACAATAGAGGAAGAATTAATGATTAGAGGTGTCTCTTATCAAATTTTAACTGAAGGTCAAGTCTCACAAATCAAAACTCAAATAGCAAATCCAGAGGTGAATATGGAAGTTATTCAATTAGAAAAACCTCCAAAAATTGCTGTATATACACCACCAAACAAGCAACCATGGGATGATGCGGTAACAATGGTATTGGAATATGCAGAAATTCCCTATGATAAAATCTACGATTCCTCCATTGTAATGGGTAAACTTCCTGAATATGATTGGCTTCATTTGCATCATGAAGATTTTACTGGACAATACGGGAAATTCTACAGGTCTGCACGCTATCAAAAATGGTATCAAGAACAAATTGACGTTGCAGAAGGAAACGCTAAACTTCTTGGATTTAAAAAAGTTTCAGAACTGAAATTAGGTGTGGCGAAAAATATACAGAATTTTGTTTTGGGTGGTGGATTCTTATTTACAATGTGCAGCGGTACCGATAGCTTTGACATTGCTTTAGCAGCTCAAAACACAGATATATGTGAAAGTGTATTTGATGGAGACCCATCTAATCCTAATAGTGATCAGGAGCTAGATTATTCTAAAACATTTGCATTTAAAGACTTTAAGCTCATCAAAGACCCTATGGTCTATGAATACTCGGATATTGATGGGACGTATTTAAGAACCAATAGAACCATACCTAAAGAAATGGATGAATTCACATTATTTGATTTCTCTGCAAAATGGGATGTTGTTCCGACCATGCTTACGCAGTGTCATCAGGATGTTATAAAGGGTTTTATGGGTCAAACAACAGACTTTAAAAAAGACCTCATTAAATCGAGTGTGCTAATTTTAGGCGAGACTGAAGCTGCACAAACAGCAAGATACATTCATGGAGAGATGGGACAAGGTACTTGGACATTTTATGGAGGTCATGACCCAGAAGATTATCAACATTTCGTTGGAGACCCACCAACAGACTTAAATTTGCATCCAAATTCACCAGGATATAGACTCATATTAAACAACATACTTTTTCCAGCGGCTAAAAAGAAAAAAAGAAAAACATAAAATCTTTCAATTTTATTGGTATGTCAAAGGATTTTGTTAAACTTGTAAAGCAAAGACAAGGTTCTAAGTCTTTAATTTCCTCATCTGTTCCTAAAAAGTAATGAATAGAATAACTTTATTTAAGTAATTATAACTACAAAATATATTTGACGACATCTCGTCACAAAAATCCTTAAATCAATTAACAAATAATGGAAAATTCATCCGCTGAAGATGCAAAAGACTTATTAGACAACACAAGTAATGAAGCTAAAGATGCTTCTAAAGAAGAAGGTCAGAAACCTGCTCCTGTAAAAAAGAGAACTCGGAAACGTATTAAAGTTGAAGCTCCTACAGAAGAAAATAAGGGAGAAATCACAGCTAAACCAATGGAAACAACTGCCGATACGAAATCCGATGGAGAAGTATTACCTGAGAATAAAAAAACGAATGAGCCAGAGGATATTCACGGTTCCAACGAAAAGAAAATAGAAGATAAGCCAACAAAGGAACAACGTCATACTAAAAAAGATGATAAAAAAACCAATCATAAAGACCGATCCAAAGATCAAAAAAACAATGACAATAAAAGCAATTATGATTTAGTTGGGATTGTTTCTGCTGAAGGTGTTCTTGAAGTGATTCAGGATGGTTACGGTTTCTTAAGATCATCGGATTATAATTACCTGCCTTCTCCCGACGATATTTATGTTTCGCAAAATCAGGTTAAGCTTTTTGGTTTAAAAACGGGAGACACTGTAAAAGGGACTATTAGACCACCTAAGGAAGGCGAAAAGTTCTTTCCTTTAGTGCGGGTTGAGTCTATTAATGGAAGAGATCCATCATATATTAGAGACCGTGTTCCTTTCCAGTATTTAACTCCATTATTCCCTTCAGAAAAATTCAAATTAACCGGACACAAACAAGATTCATTATCTACAAGGATAATGGACCTATTTTGCCCGATTGGTAAAGGTCAGAGAGGGATGATTGTTGCACAACCTAAAACAGGTAAAACAATGCTCCTAAAGGATGTCGCGAATGCAATCGCTGCAAATCATCCTGAAACATACCTTATCGTTCTATTGATAGACGAGAGACCTGAAGAGGTAACAGATATGGCCCGAAGTGTAAAAGCTGAAGTAATTGCATCCACATTTGATGAACCTGCAGATAGACACGTTAAAGTTGCAAATATTGTCCTTGAAAAGGCCAAAAGAATGGTTGAATGCGGTCACGACGTTTGTATACTACTCGACTCTATTACAAGACTGGCGAGAGCCTATAATACCGTTTCACCTGCATCCGGAAAAGTACTTTCTGGTGGTGTCGATGCAAATGCTTTGCATAAGCCTAAAAGATTCTTTGGATCTGCACGTAAAATTGAAAACGGCGGTTCGTTATCTATTTTAGCCACGGCACTTACTGAAACAGGATCAAAAATGGATGAAGTTATTTTTGAAGAATTTAAAGGAACCGGTAACATGGAGCTTCAATTAGATCGAAAAATTTCAAATAGAAGAATCTATCCAGCCATAGATATTACGGCTTCAGGTACAAGACGAGAAGATCTTTTACTTAGCAAAGATGTGATGCAAAGAATTTGGCTGATGCGAAAATTCATTGCAGACATGAACCCTGTTGAGGCGATGGAATTCTTAAAGAACCACATGGAAAATACTGTTTCTAATGAAGAGTTCTTGATTTCTATGAATAGCTAAAATGAAAAAAGCAATAAATATCGGTATTGGTTTTGCCGTTATATGGATCATCTTAAAGCTTGTTGCTTTTAATTTTCAGATCTTTTTGACTGATCTAAAGCCATTCATTTTCGCCAATATGTTGTTCGTAACCATAGGTATATGCGTCTCACTATATTTAAAGAAAAAAGCAGGAGAAGCTTCAAACCTATTGGGTGACGTAAAAACGGGAATGACATCCAGTATTATTTATACTGTATTAGTTAGCGCATTTATCTATTTCTATTATCAATCTATATACCCTGAATTCAATAGCTCAAAAATTAGCGAAATGGAATTATTATTAGCCGATGAGACCAAGGTAGCGGAGTTGAGAGCATCGAATCCAGATATGGAAAATAGTAGCAGTGATGAAATTAGAAATAAGGTAATGACCAGTATTAGTCAATATTATTCCGCACAATTCACAATGACTATTTCACTATTGGGATTACTCGTTTATTCAACACTAAACAGTTTATTAATATCCTTAATTTTTCGAAAAATCATTTTTAAGCATCAAACTGAGAATTCCTCACCTAACGCCTCGTAATTTATTCCGTCAAAATTACCTGAGGACATCATGAGAAGAACACTGTTTTGATCTGTAATATCCCGTACAAATTCTAATACTGATTCTGTGGTGTTTTTAACAACCACATGACTTCCAAAAGCCTGCTGAACTTCATCTATACTTATAGGAGAGAGTTTTTTGTGTGCAACAACCTTCGGGCTGAAATAAACTAAAGCATGATCAGCGGCATTCATACAATCCTTATAAAACGGTAAAAAGTCTTTACGCAAGGATGAAAAGGTATGAAGTTCCATACAAGCAATGATCTTTCTTGTGCCATATTGTTCTTTAACAGCACTTGTTGTCGCCTTCAACTTTGATGGAGAATGGGCAAAATCTTTATACATTACAAAAGAACCATACTCCACAACCTTCTGTAAACGCTTTCCTGCTCCTTTAAAATCTGACATACCGTCTAAGAACTGTTCATTCGAAATCCCCATGTGTGAGGATAGGTGCATTGCACCTATCATATTCTGAAGGTTATGACTGCCAAAAATCTGAAGAGGATATTCTTTACCTTCCCAGGCAACTTCAGTGCCATTATCAATTGATTTGAAAATAGGTGTTTTATAAGGCTTAATATTTAATGAGTTTTTATAGTTATGAGCTATACGTTCTACTTCATGGTCTAACGAATTATATATCAAATAACCCTTATCCTTAATAACAGAACAGAAAATATCAAATTGTAGAACATAATTTTCAAAAGTTGGAAATACATTAATGTGATCCCATGCAATACCGCTAATTAAAGCAACATCCGGCTTATATAAATGGAACTTCGGTCTTCTATCAATTGGCGAACTTAAGTACTCATCCCCTTCTAAAATCATGTAATCAGCAGACTCTGTTAATCTTACCATACAATCATACCCTTCCAACTGTGCACCCACCATGTAATCTACATCCACATTTTGCTTTTTGCAAACGTGCAAAAGCATAGATGTTATCGTCGTCTTCCCATGACTGCCTCCAATGACAATTCTAGTCTTTGACTTACTTTGCTCATATAAATATTCAGGATAAGAAAAAATAGGAATAGATAATCGTTTAGCTTCGAGGAGCTCAGGATTATCTGCTCTAGCATGCATACCAAGAATAACAGCATCTAAATTCTCGTTAATGCGATTTTTGTTCCAACCAATCTCATTTGGCAAAATACCTTGGTTTTCTAAACGAGACCGAGATGGTTCGAAAATCTCATCATCAGAACCTGAAACTTCAAACCCTTTTCTACTTAATGCAATAGCCAGGTTGTGCATTGCGCTCCCTCCTATTGCAATAAAATGTACTTTCATTTTAAATAATTTGAACTAAAATATGAATGAAAGCTATTCAAAATAAAGAGGTTCTAAAGAGTTACTGACAAAAGAATATGAATTGCTATTAGTTTTGATTATTGAGCTGTACTAAAGCTTTGCAGGACACCATCCTCAGAATAAATCAGATAAGCTTTAATATCAAAACCATTATTTAATGAAAGGAAGTCTTTAGCAGCATCCAAACCAATCACCATAAAATATGTTGCCATCGCATCTGCGTAGGCACATGAACTTGAAATAACAGTTGCAGACAAAAGTTTGTGTCTATTCTGTTTTCCCGTTTTAGGGTTAATAGTATGTGCATAACGCTGTCCGTCTTCTTCAAAATATTTTCTGTAATTACCACTCGTGGCAATTGCACAATTGGTTAAATCAATACTTTTTTGAACGATTTGATTTCTAGCATCATTTGATTCAGAAGGCTTTTCAATACCTATCTTCCACTTTCTTTGGTTCGATTTGAATCCAGAAAGCTTGATTTCACCACCTAATTCGATGTATATATTCTTATGTCCACACTTTTTGAGGAACTTCATTAAAACATCAACAGAATAACCCTGTGCAATAGCATTAAAATCTAATTGAAAATTTGGGTTTAACTTCATTAGCTCAATTTGAGCTTCTGACAATGAATATTTAAAGTGTCTTTTGTTTTTAAATCCTACGTTTTTCAAAGTATTATTGATTTCATTTTCAGTAGGAACACTTGCACTATTTGAACCAATACCCCATAAATCCATAATTGGTTTTATTGATGGGTCGAAATAGCCATTGCTAAGCTCATACAAAGAATCACTAAAAAGAAGCATTTGACCAAAGTAACTTTGAACTTCAATTACTGAATCTGTAAAAGAAGTTGAGTTTACCCGTGAAACCAAAGAATTATTTCTGTAGGTCGATAAATCTTTATCAAAATCTAATAAAATTGAATCAATTTCATTTTGATTAAAATTTAATATTGAGTCATATATCTGAATGGTGTAGGTTGTACCTTGAGCACGTCCACTGAGCTTAAACATCGCAAAAGAACTTTCTTCAACGGAACCTTTACAGGATATAAGAGCAACAATTAGTAAAACAGAGAAGCTAATCCTCGATAACATCTGTCCCTTTAGATTCATTAAACCAAACATGCTCAGATATTGAGGCGTTGTTGCGGGTGTATGATGCCGCACCACTTTGGTCGGTTGTTTGCTCATATACGTTACCATGACCATTAGCGTCGACAACGACACGCTGAATTGTTACAGAAACAACATCTCCCTGTGAATTGGTTCGCTTAAAGACCCTTTGCGTCATCGCGTTAGAAGGAAAAAGAATACCATTTTCGTCCTTTAAAAAATTCGGTTGCATTTCAATCTTTGGTTTTGATGACTTAAGTGCTTCCATAGCTTTGACTCTATTTTCACCCGAAAGCTTCTCTATAGAATCTCGTTTTTGAACGGCATAGTCCAAACGCAACATTTGGTTTTGACTCTCAGCCAACCTATCTGTATTGTCATTTTCATTTTGCCTATCAATCATTATACGCTGATTGTCTAAAGTATTTTGACGCTCCGAAAAAGATTCACCACGAACCAATTGGTTCATCAATTCCATATTATCAAGATACTCCTTTTCGGTCTTCCACTCCTCTATTTGTAAAGCAGATAACTCCTGGTGTTCTTTATATTTTTGCGCCTTAAAACCCATCGCTGCATCTAGTTCTTGTCTTGAAATCGCTTGGTCATCTTGAAGAATAACCTTTTGATTGCGCACCTCCTTTTGATTTAGTTCGATAGAATTTAGATAAGTCATTAATTGTTGAGAAGAGGCTTCACCTCTAACTTTTTCCTTGGTTTTGGCAAAAAACATCTCGTAATCGATTTCATTTTTTATGTCTTGTAAATCCTTTAATGGATCGCTTTTCTTTTTCCGAATAGTAGCCGATAAATCGTTAAAAGCCTCAAAATCGGAACCTTGATGTAATTCTCCAGGAGACCGCACCGTTGACCCAGAACTTATTCCATTAGCTGTTGGATTATTCGTATTAGTAACAAAATCAGCACCTCCAGACCAGCTTGATAAAGAATCCTTCATTTGTATCAAATCTGCCTCAGGAAGAATTCTGTAATTTACATTTGCAATCTTAAATGCCTTCTTTAGATCGGCGAGTGCTGCCTTCTTATCTGAATTTAGCATTCCAAACGCCTTGTCCTTAAGCGCATACATTTCTTCTAGATTTTTTATTTGTTTTTTTAGTGCAATGACCCGAGCATCGTTGGACCTAGCCTTCATTGGCTCAGAATCTAATATTCGGCTTGCAAGTTCATAAGATTCTCGTCCCTTTAAAACATTGCTGTATGCTTTTTCTATTTGTTTTCTAAAAGCCTCCTCTTTAGAGTTCTTTTTACTTGAAATTTGAGCAATACCATTCTCAACTTGAGATGAATAAGTGTTTATCATTTGCTGATTTGATAACTTTTTAATCAACATATCAGCCTTTTTATAATTTGCAAGACCGGCGTCAATAGAGTCGGTATTATTTTGATTTTGAGCTCTTTCAATATACTTTTCAATTGAAGTTGAAAATCTATAATTCTCTGACTCTTTACGAATAGCTTTTATTTCAGCTTGGACTTTAACCCTTTGACCAGGATCTATTACCTGAATCTCTTTGAGCTTATCGACACTTTCGGAAAATGCCTTTTGAGCTCTCAAAGAATCTGCAGCACTTCGAAGAGTAATAAGCTTATTATTACTTTCAAGTTGTTTTTCTTGTGATGACCTTGCTTCATTAATCTTTGTAAGTCGGAATTTCACTTGATTATCATCAACTATTTTTAATGCACTCATATAATTGGATTCAGCCTCGTCCAAATCTCCAGAGGCAAAGGCTAAGTCCCCTTTTTTCTTCAGTATTTCAAATTGTGCTCTTTCTTCTCTATCCTTTTTTATTTTTTCTATTAGCAGGTTGAGTTCGTTTTTCTTAGCAGATAGAGAAGTATTGTTTGGTTCATAAGCCAAAACTGAATCAATGTGAACAACCGCATTCTCAAAATCATTTCTTTTAAGTGCTGATGCTAATTTCTTTTTGAACAAATCCGCTTTAGACCCCTGTTCGGAAAGAGCATACACCTTCAGAACCTCATCCTCAATGTCTTTCTTATATTTTTCCTCTGGAACCGCTATATTTCTTGAAGCATCCCAATTAAACTTTTCCGCATACGTGTTTTTTACAAAATTTAAATCAGCTCCGTCTCGATCTTCGAAAAGCTCCACTACTAATTCCTCCATAGCTTGAAGCACACCATTTGGATTTTGAACCTTCAACTCTTCAAAATCAAGAAGAACCTTTTTAGGAATATATCCCGGCTTTGAAACCATAAGTTCGAAAGGAATCTTTGTTTGTATTGCACCACTTATGAAATAAAAGCCCTTTGCATCTGAGAGGGATTTTGATACCATTTTTCCATTTTGAAACATATACATTGCAGCACCGAAAATCTTTTTCTTCGTCGTGAAATTTTTAATATATCCTTCTAAGGAAATTTCCAAACTTTTCTGAGCGTATGAACTCACAGTCAAAAGAAGCATCAGAGAAAAAATAATTCGAGTCATAGAAAGTTTGCTTGCATTGTGCACAATAAACGTAAAATTCTATTTTTGTTGCACTAATACAAAAATGCGTAAAAAAGACGAATAAAAAAATGCTTAGAATTGATGAATTAAGCTTTTGGGAAAAAACATCATATTTTGAAAATATTGATTTTTTGATCATTGGTTCAGGTATTGTTGGTATGAGTACATCGTTATATTTGAAAACCAAATATCCGAATGCGAAAATTGTAATAATAGAAAGAGGTTATTTACCGACTGGTGCCAGTTCGAAAAATGCTGGATTTACATGTTTTGGAAGTCCTACTGAACTCTTTGATGATTTGAACAGCATGGATGAGAAGCTAGTTTGGAAAACCTTCTCGGACCGCTATCATGGATTAAAGTGTTTATTTGATTTGGTTGATCCAAAAAGTATTGAATATGACCCCTGTAAATCATGGGATTTGATAGCTTCGAATTCAAAAAATGAAATCAATCCTGAATTCATCGAATATATTAATGAAAAAGCCAAAGATCTTACGGGGATTGATCAAATTTATTCGGAAGATAAATTAGCCATAAAAACATTTGGTTTTAAAAACATAGAAACTGCATATTGTAATTCGCTAGAAGGAGGAATCAATACAGGATTACTTATGAAGTCACTACATCAGAAGGCAGTTGATGCAGGTGTCCAGATTGTTTTTGGAATTGAAGCGCTTTCTATGGAGGCGACTGATCAAGAAATCACGCTGGATACGAATCAAGGTCTTGTCAAAAGTGCACATTGTATAATTGCAACAAATGGTTTCGCAAAGCAATGGATTAATGAAGACATACAACCTGCTCGTGCTCAAGTATTGGTAACTAACCCAATAAAAGATTTAAAAATTAAAGGAACCTTTCACTATGAAAAAGGATATTACTATTTCAGAAATATTGGTGATCGAATTCTCCTTGGAGGCGGAAGAAATCTTGATTTTGAAGAAGAAGAAACAACGAAATTCGGTACCACTCAAAAAATTCAAAATGCATTAGAATCTCTCCTCACTCAAACAATTATACCAAACCAAGATTACAGTATTGATTACTCTTGGTCAGGTGTTATGGGGGTTGGTGCGAATAAAAGCCCTATAATTAAGATGCTAAACAAAAACACGGCAATAGGTGTTAGATTAGGAGGTATGGGAGTCGCTTTGGGTTCTCAGGTGGGTAAAAAGCTGTCTAGCTATTTTTAGCATGAAAAAAGAAGAAAAAAATCAAACCGAAAAATTTGTCAATCCTATTGACCCTGACAAAATAACTGAAAACCCTCATAATCTTGAATATGGGCATCATAGTGGGAGCGCTTTAATCAAGCCTGAAGATGAAGGAAAGCTTAAAGGGCGTGCTCTTTCAGCAATGGATCATCAAACAGATATGCAATTGGGTCAGATTTATGAACAAATGCAGTTGTTGGCGACCCAAGCCCAAAGATTGAATGAAAGAAAAAAAATATCAGAGTTTATTTATACCGCTGAATCTAGGTTTGAGCCTTTCATCAATCATACCTACCATTTATATAAAAGAGAGAATGGTACATTCCTGTTGTCATTAATTGGACCGATGCAATGGGGCAGAACCAAGCACGTTTTTGAATTTGTTGCTACAGTCAAGCTCCTCGCCGACCACACTTGGGATGTTTTAGATAAAAATGAAAATTTTGAGTTTAGCGTGTAAAAACCCAATCATTTGCGGAAGATAATCTCTCATCGTAACTATAACCATCTACTTCTAGAAGCTTCAAATCATTAAGTTGAGCAATTCGTTTTTTAACTATTGCACCCGCCATGGTTCCCCTCGCACGTTTAGCATACATCATGATGGTTTTTAATTTGCCGTTTTTAAAATCTTTAAATACAGGTGTAATAACCTTGTTAGATATTGCTTTAAAATTGATTGCCTTTGCATACTCTAAAGAAGCAAGGTTCAAAATAACATCATCCGAATTCAGCTCCGAGATCATTGTTTCTGTTAGTTTTTCACGCCAATATTCATATAAGTTTTTCGAAGACTTATCAATCTGTAACTTTGTACCCATCTCTAATCGATAAGGCGCAATACCATCTAATGGCTTTAAAAATCCATATAAACCAGAAATGATTTTTATTGTTTGCTGAGCATAGGCCCAATCCTTCTCATCAAAGCTCGTGGCATCCAATCCTTTATAAACCTCTCCCGTGAAAGCCACTGCAGGCTGAATCACATTTCTATTTAATTTCAATGGATTCCAATCTTGATATCGAGACCAATTCAATTCTGACAATGCCGGGGAAATAGACATTAAATCCTGTAGCTCTTTTGGTGTTTTTTGCTTTAAAATTGCTATTAGATCGACTGCCATTTTTTCGTGTACTGGCGTTGACGGAGAGCCATATAAAACAGGTTCTTTTGCTATAGATTTGGCCGGGGATAAAAGTACTTTAAACATCATACAATTTTATAATTACAAGTTAGTAAATTAATATTAACGCTAAAGTGCTCCTGAACGAAGCTTTATACCGCCAAAAAAAGTTCGAGGTTGCGCGGGACCGTATATAAAGTTACTGTCCCTATTTTTTCCAATATCGAAATCGGTTTGATAAGCGTTGAACATATTTTTAATACCAATGTAACACTCGATAATGAGCTTTGGTTTTTTCAAATCTATCGCATAGTTCAATTTGAAACTAATATTAGAGAAATCGTTAGTAGTTAACATTTCATCAATCTGCTGATTTTCAGCACCAGAAAAATGAGGCACCAACATCTCACCGGTATAGACATAATTCAAATTCATACTGACTTTTTTAATGGGATTCAAAGTAATTATTGCAAAACCATAGCTATTTGGTGTACGAATAAAATTTCTTGTTGGTGAAACTCCATCTATATAAGGAATAGCTATATCATATCGATTGGCTTGAATCGTTCCTCCTGCCTCAAGCTGAATTATTTTTCTATAATTTGCTCTAAACTCTCCAGTAAGTCCTGATACTTTGGCTGACTGTCCATTTTGTTTTTCAAAAAGAAATCCAAAATCATCTGAGCCATTCGGCTGCAAAAAGAATGCATCACTTAAAATAGTTTGAAATCCTTCAAAAGTAAAGCCAAAAATAAAATTCTCGTACGGTTTATCATAGTTGATAGAAGCACTATAGCTTTGAGAACGTTCTTCTTTTAAATTAGGATCGAGTGTAACCCTAGAAACTCCTCCTCCCGCAAATGCAATATGCATATCTGTATCAAATGCTTGAGGTGCTCTAAAACCTGATCCATAGCTCAATCTCAGCTGAGTATTCTTTTTTAATTTATACAATAGGGAAACTCGTGGGCTCCAAATAGGGTTATCAACAGTGTTATTTATATCCATTCTGCATCCTGATAACAAATTCAGGTTCGGCAACAAAGCCCAATCACTTTGAAGAAACATCCCTAAATCCTGAATCTCCTGATCTATCAAATACCCATACGAAGGAATTTCATCAAAAACATCGTCATATAAAAGCTCAGCTCCAAATGTAAATATATTTGGCCCTGTTGTTAAAAAGCTTTCAAGCTTATGATTGAGCTGAACACCGATATTCATGGTGGATACATTAGATATACCATAAGGCGGGTTGGCATAATGCGCCGTCAGCGCTAGCGTGTCATCTGGTATGATGCCCGTATAATGACTTCTGTAGGTATGCTGATATGCGGCATAGGCAATAAGTGATGATAAATCTCCGTTGAAATTAATTTGATAATCTGCGCTTGCCATCCATACTCGATGTGTTCTTTCTTCAGCCTGTTCACGCTCATATACAAATGAAGTTCCTCTCATTTCACCTCCAAATCTGTATTCATTTAAATTACTAATACTCAATTCAAACTTATGATTTTCTTTAGGCAGATAAAAAGACGTTATTCCAACGGAATTATTTTTTAAAAGTGGTAGCTCTGAAAAACCATCATCATTGTGATCGTAAAATTCCCGGCGTCTTGTATTTATGAATAATGATAAGCCAAAATTCTTTTCTTTGTTAACGGTAGTGAAATTTCCATTTAAAATTTCATCAATACTTCGAGTATTGATATTTTGAAGCGTGTAATTGACATCAAAGCTATTTGCTTTTGGCAACTTTGTGATTACATTGACAGTACCTCCAATTGCACTTGACCCATATAGCGAAGATCCACCACCTCGAATAACTTCCACACGCTCAATCATATTTACGGGTAGCTGCTCGAGGCCATACAACCCTGTTAATGGACTGAATATCGGTCTTCCATTTATTAATACTTGAGAATATCCTCCAGCTAAACCATTCATTCGGAGCTGCGTATAATTACAAGTTTGACAATCCGTTTCAACGCGCAATCCAGGCTGAAATCTCAAACCCTCTGCAAGGTTGCACGATTGCAATTCCTCTAAGCTTTCTCCACTTATTACATTGACAATCACATTAGAATTCGTTTTACGCTTAAATGTTTTTGTTCCTGTAACAACGATGGCATCTAATTCCATTATTTCTTGGCTAAAGATCATTGATAATTCAAGATCCTTAGTCATATTATCGATGTTAATGGTATCAAAAATAGATCTCAAACCAATTGCAGAGCATTCAATAATATGCGTTCCAACCGGTAATTCAGAAAAATGGAAAGAACCATTCGCATTTGTCAACATATGTTTTGAGAGTGAGTAAATAGATACTCTTGCAAATTCAATAGGTTTACTTTTATAAGTAACAGTTCCCTTAATCGCTATTTGACTTATCGCATCAAAAGAATTCAGTGAAAAAAGAAGAAGAAATAGGATGTAGAATTTAGAAATAGAATTCACTAAAACATTTATTTTAAAAAGTTAGACAAATCTAACATTTTTTTTAGGGCAATAAAAATGTATGTATATTTAACCTCAAAAAAGTTCAATGGCAACGATTACCATCGAAAATTATCTTAAAGCACTATACACCCTGAATCAAGTGAGCAGCGAGATTTCATTAACGGACCTTAGCAAAGAAATGAATGTGAGTGCACCTACAGTAAATAATATGATTAAGAAGTTGCAAGATAAAGGATGGGTAGCTTATCAAAAATATAAACCTATAAAACTAACTACAGATGGAGCCTTGCAAGCTGCTACAATTATAAGAAAGCATCGGTTAACTGAGATGTTTTTGGTAAAAATAATGGGCTTTGGTTGGGAGGAAGTTCATGACATTGCAGAGCAAATTGAGCACATCAAGTCTGATGATTTTTTTGATAGAATGGATGAATTACTGGGATTCCCAAAAACAGATCCTCATGGCTCTCCTATCCCAGATAAGAATGGTAAAATTTTAGAACAACATTATAAAACACTTGCGCAAATAGAACCAAATATAAAAGTGACAATCGTAGCGTTAAAGAATAGTTCTTTTGAATTACTAGATTATCTGAATAACAAAAAAATAAAACTTGGAGATACGATTCAAATCCTTTCGATTGAGCCTTTTGATAAAAGCTGCTCAATTCTCTTAGAGGAGACTGTTCGAATGACCATGACGCAACAAGTATGCAGCTCCTTACTCGTTGTTCAATAGCATTAAATATTTATGTATAAAAAAACCCTCCCATTTTCATGGGAGGGCATTTTCTAAAATTGTATACTATTTTTTAAGTTGAATCTTTTTCGTTAAATCAACAAGTAACGGAGTCGCTACGAACATTGATGAATATGTTCCAACAAGTATTCCTAAAATAAGTGCAAAAATAAATCCTTTAATCGCTGCTCCTCCAAAAAGGAAAATAATTAAAAGTACAACTAAGGTCGTCATAGAGGTATTAATAGTTCTCGATAATGTTGAATTTAGGGCACCATTAATTTCCGATTTAAAATCAGAATCTTTTTTCCATGATAAATCCTCACGTATCCTATCAAACACTACCACAGTATCATTAATGGAATATCCAATTACTGTAAGAATAGCGGCAACGAAAGCCTGATCTAAATCCATATTAAAGGGCAGAACATCACCCAACAAGGCGAACAAGCCAAGGACAATAACAACATCATGGAACAACGCAAAGATTGCACTTGCCGAATACTGCCATTTCCCAAATCGTATGAATATGTATGCAAAAATTATAAGTAGTGAGAGACCAATTGAAATTTTCGAGGAATCCTCTAACTCAGCAGAAACTGTATTAGATACAAATCTCGACTCAGGCTCAATGAAATATGTTCCTAGCTCTGCTTTACAGTTTTCTAGGGCCTCATTAAGCTTATTTCGAACATCCTCCTCGGCATTTTCCTTTTCAAGAAGGTAGTTTGTTGTTATTTCAACATTAAATGAGCTAGACTTAGTCTTCACATCAACCGATGACTTGGGCATTGACTTCGCAAGCTGTGTTTTAATGAATTCAGACTTGTTTTCAGCAGATTTCTCAAACTTAACAGAGTATGTACGACCTCCCGAGAATTCAACTGACTTTGAAATCCCTTTTGTAAGAAGTAGTCCAAGAGAACCAACAACTAAAATTGTAGAAACAACATAAGCAAACTTTCTCTTATCTAAAAAGTTTATTTTCAATCCCTTAAATGCATTTTTCGTAAGTTTTGTGTCAAATTCTATTGACTTTCCTTTTCCAAGTCTCCATTCAAAGATCAAACGAGAGATAATTAGCGCTGCAAAAACTGAAGAGAAAATACCAATGATCAGAGTAGTTGCAAAAGATTCAATTGGTCCTGTACCAAACACTTTAAGAACAATAGCAGTAAGAAGAGTTGTTACGTTGGCATCAATAATAGATGAAAGTGCTTTTTGAAAACCTGTTTCAACAGCGCTTGCTAAGTCTTTACCATTCGCTTGTTCTTCACGTATTCTTTCGAAAATAAGTACGTTCGCGTCAACCGCCATACCAATAGTAAGAACAATACCAGCAATTCCTGCTAAAGTCAATACCGCACCAAACGATGCCAAAGAGCCAAAAATAAATACAACATTGGCAAGCAATGCAATATCCGCGACGATTCCTGATTTACCATAATAAAAGAACATATAAAGAAGAACAATTAGGAAAGCAATTCCGAAAGAAATTAAACCTGCACGCGTATTTTCTTTACCTATGGTTGGTCCAACCTTAGTTTTTTCTTTAATTACAAGAGGTGCTGGTAATGCTCCTCCATTTAAAAGGCCTGCAAGATCATTTGCCTCATCGAAAGTAAAGCTTCCTGAAATCTGTGTATTCCCACCATTGATAGCTCCGCGAACTTGTGGCGCACTATAAACAACATTATCCATCGTAATAGCGACGAGTCGATTGACGTTCTCAGAGGTCATTCTTGACCACTGCTCCATTCCTTCATCATTCATAGATAAATCAACGGTAATATCTCCTGCAACTTGATCATAACCTTGACTTGCTCTTGCAATGTGGCTTCCATTAACACGGGCTTTACCATTATCCGGAATTCTACATGCATACAAGCGCCAACCTTTCTTCGTCTGCTGATTATCAACATATTCTCTTTCTGCACCCCACATAAATCTTAGCTGGGCATCGAACTGGGCTGCAATATCACTTCTCTTTAGGAGCGCAGTAACTGCCGCCTTATCTGCATCATTCTTCGCATAACCAAATGAATAACCACCTGTCGATTGCATTAGAGCCGCTAAACCATTTGAAGACTCTTCTACTTCTTCGTCAAAAGAGATTTCTTCTGTAGAATCAATCTCAGAACCTTCTTCCTGTAATGAAAGTCTATTTGCTTCACTCCAGTTGGTTTGTACTTGATCAAACGAATATGTTTCAAAGAACTCAAGATTTGCAGTTGACTGTAATTTCTCAGCGACCGTTCGCTCATCTTGAACACCTGGCAATTCAATATATAAACGATTATTCGCCTCATCTTTTTGGATATTTGGCTGTGCAACACCAAACTGATTGATTCTTTTATTCATGACATTTTCAATGCCATTCATTGCCTCACTTATTCTAGCTCTTAATGAGGCTTCAACATCTGCATCAGGTGTTGTTATTTCTATACCTTCTCCATAAAATATAGCATTGAGCTTTGTTCCGTCATTGTATTTTTGGTAAGCATCAATGAAGAGTGTTAAAAAATCAGCAGAGGCATCATTGCTCCTTTTGGCTAGTGCCTGCTCGAACGGTTTTTTGAAAGAAATATCATTCTGGTTTTTAACCTGAGATTTTATGAACTCAGGAACTGAAATCTCCAAGGTTACACTCATTCCACCAACAAGATCTAATCCAAAAGCAAGTGAACGCTTCTTAACTTCTGCGAAGGTCGAACCCAAAAGAGGATAAACCGTCTTTTCAGCTTTACTTCTTAAAATTTGATTGACAAGAATACCTTTTGCAATTTCCATTGCTTCTGGCTCATTGAAATCTACGATATCGTTATTTGTACCAACAGTAGCTATTCCATTAGAAGAAGCCAACGCTTCTTTTTTGATAGTAGCAATTTTTTGATCTGCCTCTTTTCCGGCTTGACTTTCTACATCATTTGCTACCCAAGTGAAAGACAATTGGTATAAACAAACAGCGGTCAACAAAATGGTTAAAAACCAAAAGAATCCTTTAATGCGCATGTAATTTTAGATTAATGTTTTAATAAGCGTGCAAATATAGAATTTACATATCTTATATTCAAATAAAAACCTAGTTAAAAGGTAAATAGATACTTAGCTATAATTCCTTACCTCATTTGGACTTCTCGAAAGAAATAAAGTTTAAGAATTGGTCTGCAAATTCCGACCATTCATCTTTTTGAGCCTCATTTTGCCGTAATAGGAACTCTTCAACAATTTGCAATTTACCACCTGAAAAAACATTTTCGATTTTATTTGCCACGGCTTCCTCATTGAGGTGATCTAAAATAAATCCATTTTGTCCTTCGTTAATTTGTTCATGCAATCCACCGTTTGTGGACACGAGAACAGGGAGATTAAAGGAGGCGGCTATCGCTTGAATTCCACTTTGTGTACCGGCTTTATATGGTAATACACAACAATCTGCAGCACTAAAATAATTGGACACGTCATCATCTGAAATAAAACGATCATGAAATAAAACACGCCCTTCAGAAATTTGCGCTATTTGCTTTAAATACTTATTCTTATCACCATACACCTCACCGGCAATTAATAAAATAAAAGATTCATCTAAGTGTTTCATTGCGGCTAATAAAACATCCAACCCCTTATAATCTCGAATCAAACCAAAAAACAACAACACCTTTGAGTTTTCAGATATTGAAAATAAAGCACGTGCTTTTGCTTTCTCTTGAACTTCTCCAAACTGTTTATACTTGGGATGAGGAAGCACCAAACAATTTGCATTTGAGCGATAAGATAAAACATCCTGCTTTACCTTTTCAGATAAAACGATAAAAACATCAAACTGTTTGATAAACAATCGATTTAAATAACCATCAAAAAATCTAGGTTCATGAGGGGTTAAATTATGAATCAAGGCAACTTTAAATACATTTTTCCCAAATGATTTCGACATATAAATATACATTGGAGCAAAAAAGGGCATCCAATAATTAGCAATAAAAACATCAGAATTGACTTTCCTTAGCTGCTTTCGGGCACTTATATAGGTTAAGGGGTTATAGCTGGTGATAATCTGTGGATATCGCTTGGATGCCTTCGAGTCAAGCTGAGTCTTACCTGGAAATAAAAGCTTTGGATATTGTTTTGAAAACGTAAAAGCTTCAATAAGCGCCTTTCTTTTTAATGCCCTAACTAGAAAATCACTAAAGCTCGAAATCCCCCCTCTAAACGGGGGAAGCGCAGAGAAGAAAGCAATTTTTAACTGTGTAGACTTATTCGATGCCAAAATCAATGCATTTATACATGTACTCACTTCCCGATTGAATATTCAATGTATCAAAATTGAATATATTCAAATCTTTATAATACCAATTAATCAAGCCAATATTGTTGGCATATTGGGCATATTTCCTGCGAAATGAAATCAAATTCAGGACATCTTCTTGCTCAACCGTTACAACACTGTCATATTGTATTCCATTCAAAATAAGTGATTCATGTATACCATCATAGTTACAAAATATTTCATCCTGAATATTTTGTGCATTCAAATCCCAAACCGTAGAGCTCAATGGAGGAAGAACCATCCATATCTTTCGTTCATTCTCTTCTACAACCTCTACTCTATTTTGATTTATCAATGTCGTCCAGACATCCGAAACGACCCACGGCTCAGTGTTCGAATCGCGCTTTTTACGAATGAATTTTCTTGACAATCGTCCTTGATTGTCCGTAATTGTATCACCGATAACAGTTCTCAATAAATAACTCAGCGTATCACTTGGTACAGCAGAATTGATATCATGTTGAATTTCTATAACTTGATAATCAACATACGTTCCAAACTCAAGAGGAAAATAGGACTCATAGGTATTGTAATCTATTGTCGCATTGTCTTTATCACAAGCGCTTAAAAAAAATACAACCAACACAAATATAATTCTGCTAAGCATCTTCATCTAATTTACAAAAACTAATGATTCAAGTTAATACCTTTTCTTTTCGAACTTTCGAGGAGTCTTTGCGTTTGTTTCTTATTTAATCTTTGGCCATTCCTATATAGGGAGCGATCAACAATAGTTCCGGTTTCATCATAAATATTTACCCAGCCATGAAGTTTTCCTAACTCAAAACTTCGTTCGCTATCCAATAAACCTTCAGCATTGTATTCTTTCCATATCCCGGTCTTCACATCGTTTAAATATTGACCTGTCTCTTGAATTGCACCTGATGAAAAAAATAATTTAAAGGGCCCGTTTTTCAAACTGTCTTTGTAATTGGTTTCACTTAAAACTCGTAAATCCCCTCGTTCCAGCTGATTTCGCAAGTAAAATACAACTCGTTTTCCTTCAAGTTTTCCTTCTTTAAATTTTTCCGCAGATAATGTCAATCCTGTTCTGTCATAATTTATCCATAATGAATCTCGAAGTTGATCTTTATAAAACCCTTCCGACATCACTTCGGCATTTTCGTAATAAAAAGTAACATATGCTGCACGCGCATTTACATGTTCAATTATACCGCGTACCTGTCCTTCTGGATAGTAGTACCGGAATTGACCTATTGGAATGCCATCTATGAAGCGACCTTCGTATTCAGTAGTGTTTGAATACTTCCAGTTTCGTGTCCATAAGCCTTGTTTTCGACCAAGTGAATCTAGTTGATTGACCTGAGCAAATACTCCAAAAAACATAGAAGTGCATAGAATTAAAAGAGAAACTTTCATGACAAAATCTTATTTAAATCTGCTAGTGAATCTAATTTTAGATCTGGTGAGGACTGACAGTTTTGTTCTGATTCAATTAACACAGTTTTCATGCCAAGATTTTGACCAAAACTTATATCTGAATCGGTATCTCCTATCATAATTGATTTCTCAAAATCCACATTGGGAAATTTCATCTTCGCTTCCAAGCCCATTTCAAGATTCGGTTTACGTCGCCTAGAATCCTTATTGTTAAGCTCTGTGGCGACAAAAACTTCATCTATATGAGCTTTCTTCTTAAGGAATTGTTCAGACATCCAATCGTGAATATCATCCAAAGATGCTTTTGAAATTAAACCTTTTCCGACGCATTGCTGATTCGTTACAATAAAAACGTGAGCGAATTTTCCAAACAAAAGGCAAGCGTTTTCAAGGACACCTTCTTTGAAAATAAAATCTTTAATAGAAAGGACATAGCCATCGAAAACACGCTCATTTATCACCCCATCCCTATCAAGGAATAGAGTCCAGGTAGTATCAATATCCCAGTTAAGCTTCATTGGATTTAGCACCAATTCTCTTCTCAATTAAATAAACGTTTCTATGGGTCGCATTTCTGCCTATGAGTTCAGAAATAAATCCAGTCATGAAGAACTGCACACCAATAACCATTGCAATTAAAGCAACATAGAACTCAGTTCTATCTGCCAATAACCTTGCATTTTGATGAATAAATATTTTATCTACTCCTAAATAAAAAATCAACAGAAAGCCGATCAAAAACATTAGAGAACCCAGTGCACCAAAAAAATGCATTGGCTTCTTTCCAAATTTCCCCATGAAGGCAACAGTTATTAAATCAAGGGGGCCATTCAAAAAACGATTTAAACCAAACTTAGTTACTCCAAATTTTCGCGATTGATGCTGAACTACTTTCTCTCCGATATTTGTAAAGCCAGCGTATTTGGCAAGTGCTGGCACGTAACGATGCATATCTCCATAGAGTTCAATACTCTTGACAACACTTTTTTTATAAGCTTTCAATCCACAATTAAAATCGTGTAAAAAAATACCTGTTATTCGTCGAGCGGCCCAATTATAAAGCTTGGTAGGAATCGTTTTAGACAGTGGGTCGTGTCTCTTTTTCTTCCATCCTGAAACGAGATCGAAATCTTGATTGGTAATCATTTCATATAGCGCAGGTATCTCTTCAGGTGAATCTTGAAGATCAGCATCCATAGTGATAACAACATCTCCTTCGCAAGCTTCAAAACCTTTTTGAAGTGCTGCGGACTTTCCATAGTTTCTTTGAAATTTAATTCCTAGTACCGAAGCGTTATTACTAGCCATTTTCGCTACAACTTCCCAGGATTTATCCTTGCTTCCATCATCTACAAATATGACCTCATAACTAAATTTACCATCCAATACTTTTTGAATCCACGTTAATAAGTGAG
Source organism: Crocinitomicaceae bacterium (assembly GCA_022425625.1). Classification (GTDB taxonomy): domain Bacteria; phylum Bacteroidota; class Bacteroidia; order Flavobacteriales_D; family Crocinitomicaceae; genus UBA952. Next base: position 32,743 of record JAKMFD010000161.1, read on the forward strand.
GTAGCGATTCTTCCTCGTTAAATAAAGGAATAACTATTGAAATTTGCTTTGACATACTAACCCAAAGTTAACGAAATCTTATATAGCATTGACAAAATATATCTCGGATTAAAGTCTAGTCACTTTCATACGACTATCGCCTATAGCTATAAAATAAATACCACTTGAATATTTTTCTAGCTCTATGTCAAAGGCGGCGCCATGCATTGTCCCTTTTTCCATTTCTACTCCTGCCGCGTTTCTTAAAATATATTGAGTTCCTGATATAAAACCCTCCACCTTACAAGAACCATTCGTGGGATTGGGGTAAATTGATATGCCGCTATTACCGTCGAATTCATTGACTGAACTGTATTCCGCTACTTGAAATAAATCTATAGCCGCTTCAGTAACATTTGGGTTTTCATCAAAATCTGAAACTTGAAAGGAAACAATAATATTTGACAAATCTAAACCGGTTAAATAAAAGACTTTAAAACCCCAAGTCATTTGGTCATTTTGAGGAGGGATTAGCTCAACAATTTGGTTTGTTCCGTCACTGAATGTAATCGTCAAGGTATCATCAATCGCTCCAGGTCCATGATTACAATAATAATCCATATAGAGTAAAATAACGGGGTCTGAGTAATTTAAGGTAAGATTCATAGGTGGTGAAGTTAGCGTAGTCACCCCACTATCAACATCATCAAAATCCGCATCTTCATTGTCAGAATTCCCTGTAACAAAAGCAAAAGAACCACAGTCCGAATCAAAGTCACCATCCATAACTGTGTTATCTGTTGGGTTTGGTATAGCTCTTTCCCACATTCCTGTTGAGGCATCACCAGATACAGTCCAATCAAAGTCGAATGTAAAGTCATCATAATATCCTTCTTGTAAAACAATGGTTAACAAACCTGTAGTTGCATCAATCTCCACATTTTCGCAATAAGTTATAAAACCCCATTTTCCTACATACACATCATGTATATCCTCATAAAACAACGGTAAAACCTCTTGTCCTAACCCGTTACTCTCACCTTCGTAGGTAATTAATGGATGTACCAATTTTATTTTTGCATTTTGAATTGGATTTCCAGCATTATCTATAACCGCTATATTGATATTAAATGGCTCAATAGGCACCATTGCAACATCTTGGACCGTAATATTATCTTGCAACAAATTCACAGGGATTGTTTGTGTTTCATAACCCACCTTAAAATATGTAACGTTAAAAGTACCACCGGATGAAAATCCACTTGCATAATCACCCATACTATTTGAACGTTCCTCTTGATTGTTTCCTGGAATACTTATTGAGACATTATCAATTGGATCTAATGTAGCTTGATTGAATATATTCCCTTCAAGATATGCCGCCCTCTGATAATCAGGTTGCAGGACAAACAATCCCTCAGTTCTATCCGAGGCTAGTATGTTTCCAGACGGTAAAAAAGGATATACACCCCAACTTCCATCAAAGGTTGGTGTTTGTTCAGGATATGTATCATAGCTAGCCAATTCAATAAGATTATTAGGATATTGTGCATCATGAATAGTTATGCCATCCGCATAATAACTCGTAACGAGATAATCGTTTAGTACAAAGGTATTATGGGGTATGACATTTTGACCAGGGGAACTCTGCACGCGATCCAATTCTACGATATTATTTACATCCGTAATATCATAAGCTGCTATAAAAGCATCGGGAACTTCATCTGTAGTGTAAACAACCTCTCGATTGTCAGAAGGCCAAATATTATGCGTAAATGAATCCACTGTTGTTTTTGTACCCATCAATTGAGGATTTGACGGGTCTGAAATATCCACAATACTTAAAAAGCCATCATTTACATGAGCCAGATAAAGTGTATCTCCAAAAGCTACTCCGTCATGAACATACCAATTGTCAAAGGCTCCTACAAAGGTTGGATTCATGGGCATGGCTGTTACGTCGTATATAAGAACTCCTCCTTCGCCATAATTTGCACCAAAGACATAGAGTAAACCTTGATCGTCAACATGACAATTGTGCGCTGACTCCCAAGATATTGTTTCGTCACCTGTAAAGAGATTGGCTATTAAAACATTACTTTCAGGTAAAGGTGACATATTAATTATTGTCAAGCCTTCCTCTGCCTCCGTGCTGATGTAGGCATAATTTCCATAGACTGAAGGATCACGCCAAATACTATTTTCACCTGGTAACCAAAATACTTCAAACGGATTGGCTGGATTCGAAACGTTCATAATTGAAGTACCGTCCTCAGTACCGACAATCGCATATTCATTACCTTGTTCGTCAACATATCCCCACACATCATTCAAACCAGTATTATGCAAGGAAACATAATCTGTTTGAGACACAAATGATAATGCTGTTTGACCGATGGTTAACTTACAGCTAAATGATGAAATTAAAAACAGCCAAAACCATAGAACAAACCGGACATTAATTGCAGAACGAAACATATATTTTTGATTAGAAAGTTTGTTAATTATTTAACGAACAAATACTTGAAAGGTTGATTAGGAATGAAAAAAAATGGAATGTTATCATATTTTAATTGAGTCATGGGTTAAAAATAAGGTTATTAAATAATACTCTTATTTTTATAGCTGGCATCAATAGAATAAAAATGAAAATTAACACCTTAGAAAAATATCAAGCTAGCTATAAACAAGGAATTGAAGAACCTGAAATATTTTGGCAAAATATTGCTAATCATTTTGATTGGAGTCAAAAATGGAATTCCGTATGCGAATATGACATGCATGAAGCACAATTTTCATGGTTCAAAGGTGGGAAGACAAATATCACGGAAAATTGTATTGATCGTCATCTCAAAACTAAATCAAATCAAACAGCAATAATTTTTGAGCCGAATTCACCAAAGGAAGTTGCAACGCACATCACCTATAAAAACTTGCATCAAAAAGTTTGTAAAATGGCAAATGCATTGTTATCTGTAGGCATCAAAAAAGGAGACCGGGTTGCTATATACTTACCGATGATACCCGAGCTTGCAATTAGTGTCCTGGCATGTGCAAGAATTGGAGCCATACATTCTGTTATTTTCGCTGGGTTCTCTTCTTCCGCATTAGCCGCCCGTATCAATGACTCCGAATGTAAAATTGTAATTACGGCTGATGGCGGTTTCAGAGGTAACAAATCGATTGATCTAAAAAGCATTGTGGATGAAGCGTTAATAGCTTGTCCCTGTGTCCAAAATGTTTTGGTAGCAGAACGGACTAATACTGAAATAAGCATGCTTGCTAAACGAGACATTTATCTAAAAGATATATTATCCAAAGTATCAGATAAACACAAAGCAGAGCCAATGGATTCGGAGGACCCGTTGTTTATACTCTATACATCTGGTTCAACAGGTAAGCCAAAAGGAATGGTCCATACGACTGGAGGATATATGGTCTACACGGCGTATACATTTAAAAATGTTTTTGCTTACGAGCCAGGTGATGTATATTGGTGTACTGCTGATATAGGTTGGATTACAGGGCATTCATATATTCTTTATGGCCCATTACTAAACGGTGCAACTTCTATTATGTTCGAAGGCATTCCAACATACCCAAACCCAGGCCGCTTCTGGGATATTGTCGATAAATTTAAAGTAAATCAATTCTACACTGCACCAACTGCCATTCGAGCGCTGGCAAAGGAACCTTTAACGTACGTCAATAAATACAGCTTAAACAGTTTAAAAGTAATAGGTTCCGTAGGAGAACCTATAAATGAAGAAGCTTGGCAATGGTATCACAAAAATATCGGCAAAGAAACCTGTCCTGTTGTAGATACTTGGTGGCAAACTGAAACTGGGGGCATTCTAATTTCACCTATACCAAATATCTCTCCACAAATCCCCACATATGCAACTACGCCATTGCCGGGAGTGCAACCTGTTTTAATGGATGATAATGGAGACGAAATAAAAGAACTTGAAGGAGAGGGAAGGCTTTGCATAAAATCCCCTTGGCCCTCTATTGCCAGAACCATATGGGGTGATCATAAAAGATACAAAGAAACTTATTTCACAGCTTATCCAGGTTATTATTTCACTGGGGATGGAGCCTTAAGAAATCGTGAAGGCATGTATCGAATCACCGGACGTGTAGATGATGTAATTATTGTTTCTGGCCACAACCTTGGAACAGCTCCTATAGAAGATGCCATAAATGAGCACCCTGAAATAGCAGAGTCTGCCATCGTAGGTTTTCCGCACGAGATCAAAGGAAAAGCACTTTATGGTTTTGTTACATTAAAAACACCGGTGGAGGATACTGAAAAATTAAAAGAAGCCATTAATAAGCTTATATCGTCGAAAATAGGACCGATTGCCAAGCTGGATAAAATTCAGTTTACAAATGGACTACCTAAAACACGTTCGGGTAAAATCATGCGAAGAATTCTAAGAAAAATTGCGGAGGGCAATGCCGGTGATTTAGGAGATATTAGCACCTTACTCAATCCTGAGGTTGTGGAACATATTAAAAATGGTAGTGAATACTAAAATTGACCTAAGTGAATGGTTATCATTGAATAGAAAGTCATGGGATATGCGCACTGAGATGCATATACATTCGGACTTTTATGACCTTAAAAATTTTAAAAAAGATATTCATTCACTCAATAGCATTGAACTGAACTTACTTGGTAATATTGAAAATGAATCAATTTTACACCTGCAATGTCATTTCGGGCTGGATTCTTTAAGTCTTGAAAAAAAAGGCGCTAAAGTTACCGCAGTAGACTTTAGTCCTAAAGCGATAGCGTTGGCAAATGAACTCAAAAAAGAATTAGGTATGCAAACTACTTTTATTTGTGCTGACGTCTATGAAATTAACACTAAATTAAATTCGAAATTTGAAACTATTTTCAGCAGTTATGGAATTGTTGGCTGGCTTCCTGATATCGAAAATTGGGCAAAAGTTATTCAAAAACAACTTGTAAAGGGTGGTCGCTTTATTTTAGTTGATTTTCATCCAGCACTTTGGATGTTTGACGATAATTTTAAAAAAGTATCCTACTCCTATTTTAATGATGAGCCATATATTGAAATCGAAAAAGGAAGCTATGCCAATCGAGAGAACGTGCAAGAAACGACTTCTATTTGGTGGAGCCATTCTCTTTCTGAAATCACCAGTTCCTTTTTAAAGCAAGGTCTCAAAATGACGACTTTTAAAGAATTTAATTATTCACCGTATAACTGCTTTAAAAATACAGTAGAATTTGAAAAAGATAAGTTCAGAATAAAACATCTAGGCAAAAAATTACCCATGGTATATGCCATGGTTTTTGAAAATTGAATCTATGAAAAGACAAGTGACCTTAATATTGATCATTATTGGCTTTTGCCTCAACTCCTGTATTCCCAAAACAAATAAACAATCGAAGAGAAAGGGTATTGAATTAATTATTTTAGGCACTGTTCAAGATGCTGGATCTCCTCAGTTAGGATGCGAAAAAGATTGCTGTAAAGCTTTATTAAAAAGCGATTTCTCTGAACGAATGGTGGTTTCTCTTGGGCTTATCGATCATGACCATAACCAACAGTATTTATTTGACGCCACCCCAAACATATCGATGCAGCTAGCGTATTTACAGCGTAGTTCTAAAGAATATCGAATGCCAGATGGGATATTTTTAACACATGCACATATTGGCCATTACACAGGCTTAATGTACTTGGGGAAAGAATCTGTGAACAGCAATAATCTCCCTGTTTTTTCTATGACGAAAATGCAAGAGTTCTTAAAAACCAATGGCCCTTGGGACCAACTTGTAAAAAATGAAAACATCAAGTTAATTGCACTTGAAAATGAGAAAGTAAAAGTTCTAAATAAACATCTGAAAGTAACACCAATACTTGTTCCACATCGAGATGAATATTCTGAAACAGTAGGATATAAAATATCCGGTAATGAAAAATCTGCTTTATTCATTCCAGATATTGATAAATGGACAAAATGGGATAAAGATATCATTGAAGAGATCGCAAAAGTCGATTATGCTTTTATTGACGGCACCTTCTTCAGTGGAGTAGAAATCGGACACAGAGATATTGACGAGATTCCACACCCTTCTATAGAGGAATCTATCGAATTATTTCAGACGCTTTCGAAAAAAGAACGTGAGAAAATTCACTTCATTCATTTCAATCATACAAATCCTGTTCTCGACAAAAGGAGCCAAGCTTATAGATCTATTATAAAAGAAGGATACCATATCGCTCAAAAAAATGATTCTTTTGAACTGTAAGTCACCTAACTAATTTATGATTTTATAAATTTTGCCAACGATACTCCATTGGAGGTAAATACCTTTATCAAGTAACTTCCTTTATTAAAGTGACGCACATCTGTTATATATTCTGCAAAATTCATTGTTGCATTCATTTCATCGTTCACAATAACTCTGCCTGACAAATCAAGTATTTCAATTCTTGCTGAACCGTCTATACTTCCCTCTAGCTCGATTGTAAGCTCATTTATTGCTGGATTTGGGAAGACTTTAATTACATTTTTAAATTCTGGTTCATCGAGTCCAAGCGTGAAATCAACTGAAAAATCAAATCTATGCTGACTTCCAAAGTCAGGAGGGAATATTTCTATATAACTACCTCCAACTTTTCTGAGTCTAAATGCCCCAGGCGTTTCGCCTTCAACTTGAGCCGAGTACCAAAATGACAAACCATCATCATCAGTATCTGTCAATACAATGGAATAACATCCAGGTGCCAAATCAAAAGTATCTTTGTACTGTGTATTGTTTTGAAGTTGGCCTCTTTCAAATATCAAATTCCCTGCCCCATCAAACAATTCATAATAGTTTTCGTTTGCTCTATTATTGGTTGTAAACCAAACAAAGAAAGGTCCATCAATCATTTCAGGCGCATCGAATTTAGATGTCTTCACACTGTTTTGTAAATAATCATCGTTTCCGAATGTTCCATTGACATTTCTCACATAAGCTGTAAAGGTCATATTTTGATCCAAATCAGTCCACCAAGCATTAGAGGTTACGGGGATCTCAACAATTTCTTCCTCCATAAACCCAAGATTTCCTGTCCACTCAAACTCAATATTATCACCATATGTTATCCAACATTGAATCGTACAAGATGTCAAAGGCTGAGCTCCAGTATTTCTTAATATAACTCTCGGATTAGAACATGTAGGGTTCCATTTTCTGTAATATTCATAATTACTAGGATTTAAAACCTCAGTAATGGCCGCATCATTCTGGAAATTCGGTGCCGAATAAGAAATAAGGTCGTAGGCCGCCCTGTAATTACCACCACCTTGACCAGGATCAAATCCTGGAACTTGATTAATGACATAATCAAGAGCTACAGAATCACC
>JAKMFD010000023.1 GCA_022425625.1 Crocinitomicaceae bacterium
GCTTCTTACGGTGTCTTAAATCAAAACACAAATTATAGAGTTCTAACATTAGGTAATCCTTTTAATGAAACGCGAACAAGCTATTATCATAAAAGTATCGGTGGCTATCATGGAGCTAAACTAAAAAGTTACCAGGAGCTTATTGACTTTCGAATAGGTCGTGAAATGGCATACCTACAGCAAAATATAAACATACAAGGAATGGCTGTTTTTAATCAGACCCCTACACTAAATATGCTAAATACAAAGTATGTTATTTTAAATCCAAGTCAAAGACCATTGGAGAATACTTTCCGTTTTGGCAATGCTTGGTTTGTTTCGAACATTCAAAAAGTTCGAAGTGCAGATGATGAGATTTTAGCCTTGTCTGATAGTACGCTCGATTTTAGAGAAACTGCAGTTGTTCGAAATGAATTTAGTGGGGTAGAGACGGTTAAAGACCGGGATCAAGAAGCAACAATAGAAATGATAAAATACGCTGCTAATGAGATTGAATATCGTTCAAAATCAACATCAAATCAGCTGGCTATCTTTAGTGAAATATATTATCCAAAGGGTTGGAATTGTTATATCGATGGGAAGTTGACTCCAAGTTTTAGAGCGAATTATATACTCCGTGGCGTAAAGCTTTTGAAAGGTGAGCATAAAATTATTTGGAAGTTTGAGCCGTCAACTTTTTTTAAAGCAAAAACTGCCTCAATGTTTGGTTCTTTAACCCTGATTTCATTGTGTCTAGTTGTTTTTGGTCTTAAATTAAGGCCTTTTTTATCAAAGAGCGACGACAGTTTGATTTAGGATGGAAATTTGAATGTCGGAAGACCTTCGGCTAATCTTGATTCTTTATTTCCCACAGATAATAGAACTCCTTTCTTCTTAAGAATTTCATTGAATTTATAAAGGTATTGATCTATAGGAAGGCAACCATAATTCTTTGTTATTTTCGGATTAACGGTATCATGTTTATTTTTTTTATCCGTACGATTCATTTCATTCATTACCTGGTTATGAATAATAGAATATTTTTTAGAAGCTTCATTGGCCTCTGGATGATCAAAAAAGTAGCGAGAATCATTTAAGTCTACACCTAACAATACGATTTTTTTATACCCCATTATATACCCCATAGAAACGAGATAAGACAAACTTCCAGCGTAGTGTAATAGCCAAGGCATTTCTTTGCTATGGGCTTTCTCCCACCATCTTAAAAGTAATGAAAGTATACCTTTGGATGTTGTATTGGGCATCATAGGGATATTATAGTAGATGTTTTTTTTTGGAAGTTTAAGCGCCTCGTAGTTATTTGCTGATTTTAAAAAATGTTGGTATTGAATGATGAATGGTACATTTACATAGAGGTCTTTTTTCATGTTTAGTTCATCAATCATTGCATTGAAATGTAAACTTTTCATGGGTGTTTCCATGCAATAATAGGTCGGTATAAAATCATTGAAAACCCATGAGTTAAAACCGATTGAATTGTGTTTTTTAATATACGACCAATGCTCCTTTGTAAGTTTGGCTATGGAGTACCCACTTCCAAGTATAAAAAGTGTATCGGACGTTTTATATTTATCCGTGTTTAAGGAATCAATTAAATTCAAACCTTCCTTTTTGCCTTGTCGACGCAAATACCTGGCTTCAAAAATCCCATTTAAAACTCTAACTCCTGATTGATTGTATAGCTTTTTTAGCATATTCTAGATTCAGTTCTATTAAAGTTATAATTTTTCAGAGATGTAGTAACCTTTTAGAACATTCCAGCGGACAAGAATCAAGTATCTGGCTTTCAAATAACTTCCACGACATAGATACAATAAACCCAGTCCAAGTGCAATTTTGAGTTTAATTAAATATTCAATTTGTTTTACGAGCCTTTGAGCAATATTATTGTTTTGAAGCCGAATATATTCACTTTGACCAATTACTTTAGATAGACGAATAATGAAAGATTCCTCCAATCTGTAATCATCAATAAAATGTGAAACTTCAAGGCTAGGGATATACAATATTTTGTAGCCCTTTTCTTTAAGCTTGAGAAAGATAAACTTATCATCACCTCGCGTATGTAGATCGGTATTAAATCCACCATGCTTTTCAAAGAATTCTTTTCTAAAAATCATGTTGCAACCTGCTGGATATTTTTTTGCAAAAGTTTTTACCTTTTTTCCGAGATCAACTTCAGAAACGAGTCCGCTAATATATGGGGTGATCCATTTTGGGGACATTCCTTCGTTATAGCATGGAATTACCTTTCCCCCAAAGGCCATATAGCTTTCATAGGTCTTGTTTCTAGCGAATTTAGAAATAATATTAACGTATTCAGGGATGGCAAATCCGTCATCATCAATAAAGCATATTATAGAACCCTTAGCTTCTTTTATTCCCCTATTTCGCGCAAAAGACAAGCCCGGATTTTCTTCTAAAAAATAGCTAATGTTCAGCTCTTTATTTGCTTTTTTAAAGTCATTGCAAATGGCCTCTGTATTATCGGTAGAATTATTATTGATTAGAACAATTTCATAATCATTAGCTTCACAATTCTGTGCCTTTAAATGGGCAAGACATTTAGGGAGGTATTCTTGCCTATTGTAGGTGCATATTACGATTGAAACCATTTTTTCAGTTGTATTGATCCATTAAAATGGGTCTAAATTAGTATAATTTCTTTGTACCTTTAGCCTTATAACAATTGTAATATTGAGATAGATAATGGGACTTGTCCAAAAAGATGCACTGAGAACTACCTTGATTTCCTCGTTTGGACTCGTTTTGGGATATCTGAACAAAGGATTGTTATTTCTACTTATTTTTTCTACTGAGCAGATTGGGGTGGTCAATCTCATCTTTTCATTAGGTGTTTTGTTTGCCCAGTTCTCTAATCTTGGTTCTTTATATAGTATCTGGAAGTTTTTTCCATTTTTTAAAAATCGAGATAAAGCACATCATGGTTTTCTCGCATTTATGTTAATCCTTGTGGGAATTGGTGCAACATGCGTAACTGCGTTTTTCCTAATGTTCAGTTCTAGAATTCAAGCCGTATATCTTGAAAAGTCACCTTTGTTTCTTGAATACTATTACTGGGTGATACCACTAGGTCTTGGTTATTTGTTATATCTCGTATTTGAAGTTTATTTGAGGGCCTTATTTAAAAATATAATCTCTGTTTTTGCGCTAGATATTGTTTTGCGATTGGCTGTAACATTATTACTTCTCTTGTTTTGGAATGGTAGCCTTAGTTTTGATCAATTTGTAGCAGGGCATAGTCTTCTGTTTTTTTTACCGCCGTTAATATTGATAGGATATTTAATAAGAATCAAAGAATTCTATATCCATCCAAAACATATTCAAATATCAAAACGGTTTAAAAAGATTCTTCTAAATTACTCTGGATTTAATTATATCAATTCCTTGGGTGGAGTTCTAGTGAATTCATTAGATGTAATTATGATTGCGCAATACATTGGATTAAAGGCAACAGGCGTTTATACAACCATTATATTCCTGACAAGTGCACTTCAAGTACCTTACAAGTCACTTATTAGGGTTAGTGCGCCTTTGGTTGCAGAATATTGGAAAACAAGAGATCTCATCAAAATGAGACAATTGTATGCACAAGTTAGTTCTGTATCGCTCGTATTAGGCCTTGGGCTTTTTCTTGTTGTTTGGGTTAATATTGATTTTTTATTTTCGTTCTTGAAGCCTGAATTTAGCACTGGTATTGGTGTTTTCTTTTTTCTGATGATCGGAAGGCTTTTCGATATGTATTTTGGGTTAAATGGTGCTATTTTTAATACTTCTAAAAAATACCGTTATGATTTAATTTTCACTCTTAGCTTGATTATTATTGTGTACGTATTAAACCTGTATATAATTCCTATTTATGGAATTGAAGGTGCAGCCATTTCCACTGCAATAGCACTTGTGATTTATAATATGGGAAGATTACTTTTTGTTTACTTTACGTATAAGATTCACCCTTTTAATGGGAGGCAGTTAATTGTAATCGTGATAGGATTGCTTTGCTTTTATACGCGTAGTATAACACCTGACTTAAGCGCTGAGCCTTTATTAAATGCCCTTGTGGTGACATCACTTACCGTCCTATGTTATTTTGGATCTATACTGGTATTGAATCTTGAACCTGAGCTAAAAAACTATCTACGAAATGGAATAAGGCATATTTCTAAGAACTTTAAAAGCTAGATTTTCTTTTCTAAATCTTTTATTGCTTGTGGAATGCCTGCTGCATTTTTACCGCCTGCAGATGCATAGAATGGCTGACCACCGCCACCGCCTTGAATGTGTGCGCTAACCTCTTTAATCCAATTAGATGCATTCCAGCCTCTTTCATTAACTAGATTATCCGATATGATAATATGAAGACCACATTTTTCTTGTTCTGTGTTTCCAATTATTCCCACAAAATCTTTGCATTCAGCTTTGAGTTGAAAAAGGATGTCTTTTGCACTAGTTGAGGGTGTTTCAACATTGGCGGCTAAAAAATTAACCCCGTTTTTTTGAACTATCTTATTTTTAAGTTCTGTTTTAATTCTTTTAGACTGCTCCTTTTGAAGTACTTCGATTGTTTTATTTAGAGTTTGATTTTTAACAATTAAATCTTGTATCGAAAGTTCTAAATTTTTTGGTTTTTTAAGAAGGGTCAAGGCTGCTTCATATTTTTGACTCCTAGTTCTGAAATAAGCGTCGGCGGTATCACCACAAATTGCTTCAATCCTTCTAATTCCTGAGGCAACAGCAGCTTCTGAAATTATGGTAAACATGCCTATTTCATTTGTATTTGATATATGGGTTCCTCCACAAAGCTCTAAGGAGTCATTAAACTTAATTAATCGAACCTCTGAGCCATATTTTTCTCCGAATAAAGCGGTAGCTCCCATTTTCTTTGCCTTTTCAATTGGCATTTTTCTGAACTCTTCGAGCTTATGATTTTCTTGAATTTCTTTTAGAACAATGGATTCTATTTTCTTGAGCTCTTCGTCATTTACTTTACTGAAATGTGAAAAATCAAAACGAAGTCCATCAGGTTGAACTAATGAGCCTTTTTGTTCAACGTGAGCTCCTAAAACCTTTTGCAACGCATGATGTAATAGGTGCGTTGCAGAGTGGTTTCTGGCAGCATTAAAACGTTTGGATGTATTAACCTGAGCACTAAAGGTGCCAACTAGCTCATCCGGAATTTCTTTTGTGAAATGAAGAATGAGGTTGTTTTCTTTTTTTGTATCAAAAATAAAAATCTTCTTTTCATTTTTTATGAGTACACCTTGATCTCCAACCTGTCCTCCTCCTTCTGGATAAAATGGTGTTTCGTTAAGAACAAGCTGATAAAATAGTTTCCCTTTCTGTTGTACTTCACGGTATTTGATGATGTTAACACTTGATTCTAAATGATCATATCCATTGAACCCCACATAAGGTGTCTCAGTAACAGTAATCCAATCTTGAACGTCAAGACTTGTTGCCTTTCTTGACCTGTTTTTTTGTTCTTCAAGGTGCAAATTAAAGCCCTTTGAATCAATTGCTAGTTTTTGCTCTCTCGCTATTAATGATGTGAGATCTAATGGAAAGCCATAAGTATCATAAAGCTCAAAAACTGATTTACCATCTAAGATTTCTTTTCCATCTGACTTGCATTTAATGATGAGCTGATTAATACGTTTAATACCTTGAGCCAAGGTTCTGTAAAAACTGTTTTCCTCCTCTGTAATCACTTTAATGATTGCTTGTTCTTGAACTTTTAATTCAGGATATGCCTGAGCCATTTCTTGAATAAGTATTGGAACCAATGAACCCATAAACGGTTCTTTTAGATCTAATGTCTGATAGGCATAGCGTATAGCTCTTCTCAATATGCGTCGAATCACGTATCCAGCACCTGTGTTTGATGGCAGCTGCCCATCTGCAATAGAAAATGAAATTGCTCTTAAATGGTCTGCTATGACTCTAAGTGCAATATCGGATGCTTCATTATTACCGTATGTTATATTTGAAATTTCCTCCAGTTTGTTAATTATAGCTTGGAATAAATCAATGTCATAGTTCGATTGTTTGCCTTGCAAGGCCATAGCAAGTCTTTCTAACCCCATCCCAGTATCTACATGAGTTTCTGGAAGATTTGACAAGGACTTATTCGCTTTTCTATCAAATTGAATGAAAACAACGTTCCATATTTCGATTACCTGGGGATGGTCAGCATTAATGAGAGATTTCCCATCAGTTTTTTGTCTTTCTTCATCATTTCTGAGATCGATATGAATTTCTGTGCAAGGTCCACATGGACCGACATCTCCCATTTCCCAAAAATTATCTTTTTTTGAAGCCTTGATTATTCTTGATGCATCAATATGCGATTTCCATATATCAATGGATTCTTGGTCGACGCCTATATTATCTGAAGCATCTCCTTCAAAAACAGTTACATAAAGTCGATCTTTCGGTAATTCATAGACCTTTGTCAAAAGCTCCCATGCCATTGCAATAGCTTCTTCTTTGAAATAATCTCCAAAAGACCAATTTCCGAGCATTTCAAACATCGTATGGTGGTAGGTGTCAACTCCGACTTCGTCTAAATCATTATGTTTACCTGATACTCTTAAGCATTTTTGACTATTTACAACTCTTCTATTTTTGGGTTCGGTATTTCCCAAGAAATAATCTTTGAATTGATTCATTCCAGCATTAATAAACATAAGCGTTGGATCATTTTTAACCACCATAGGGGCGGATGGAACAGCCGTATGTCCTTTATTCTCAAAGAAATCAACAAATGTTTTGCGTATATCAGCTACTGTCATAGTTCAATTTATCGGATGTAAAGTTAGAATTTATCTTTCAAACATTCATCCTTATTTATACGCTTGTTGATGAACGTATTTCTTTCTCATACATACCTTTGTTAAAGGTTAAAGCAAAGGATTATCTTTGATTAAAAAAATAGACATGAATTTTATCCAACAGGATATTGAGCAATATTCAGAGGCGCATACTACTCCTGAAAATGAACTGCTAACGAAAATCACGCGAGAAACATATTTGGAGGTTTTACAGCCTAGAATGCTAAGTGGTCATCTTCAGGGTAGACTTTTAAGTATGTTTTCAAAAATGATTGAACCAAAAAGTATTTTAGAAATCGGAACTTATACTGGTTATTCGGCTCTTTGTTTAGCAGAAGGTCTTTCTGAGACGGGCACTCTCGTCACACTTGATAAAAATATTGAGCTTTTCGATCGCGTAAATAGATATTTTTCTGAATCTATATTCAGTAAAAAAATAAAAATGATTCAAGGTGACGCATTAGAACTTATTCCTAATCTAAAAGAATCATGGGACCTTGTTTTTATTGATGCTGATAAGGAGAATTATTACGAATATTATAAAATGACGCTTCCAAATGTTCGCTCTGGTGGTTATATTATCGCAGATAACGTACTGTGGTCGGGTAAAGTAATTGATTCCTCAGCAGATGATCCAGATACAATTGCATTAAGGGCATTTAATTCGGCTCTTGTAAAGGACACCTCAGTGGAGGTAATTCTTTTACCAATTCGAGATGGACTGACGGTCGCACGAAAAAAATAGGTTTGGAATTAGAATTAAAAAAAACAGCAGATGGTTCTTTTACATTGTATGTTCCTGGTTTAGATGAGCACTATCATTCTTATCATGGAGCCCTTCAAGAAGCGAAACATGTGTTTATTGAAAATGGTGTTTTATCGCTAAAATCAAAAAAGATTCGAATTCTAGAGGTTGGTTTTGGAACAGGTTTGAATGCGCTGCTGACTGCGTGCGAGTCAGTTGTTTTAGAGAGTGAAATAGAATACGTAGGAGTGGAGGCTTATCCTGTGCCAATTGAGTTACTTCAAAAAATGGATTATGCATCATTAATAGAACATAAGAATGCCTTCAAATTTTATAATCATATGATTCAGGATGTTTGGGGTAAAGAGCAGCTGATTCATGATTCGTTTAAATTAACCAAAGTCAAAGAGAAAATTGAAAATTATGAATGTCATGAAACATTTGATATCATTTATTTCGATGCTTTTGGACCGCGCGTTCAAGAGGAGATGTGGACTATTGCTATAATGGAGAAGATGCATAACAGTTTAAATGTCAATGGTTTTTTGGTAACCTATTGTGCTAAAGGACAATTTAAAAGAGACTTAAAAACCGTTGGTTTTCAAGTACTTGATTTACCAGGTCCCCCAGGAAAAAGGGAGATGGTTCGTGCAGTTAAAAATTAATGATTTTTTTTTCGGAAATTGTAACTGAATTAAAAACAAGTGTTATCTTTGCGCCAAAGTTACAGTTCTTGTAGCTTTGAGTTTTATAGTTTAGCATGGTTTAGCAGAAAGAGGAACAAGTTAAGGTTTGTTCCTCTTTTTGGTTTCTATCCTTTTAAAAGTGTATTGAATTCGTGAAGAATTAAAGCAGTTGCCCCCCAAATAAAATGCTTTTTAAAGTGCAAACCAGGCACATCATTGAGTATTAAACCTTTTCCGGCTTCCACATTCTCATACGTTTTTAGTTTGAAGGTATCTAATTCTTTCAATTCGCAGATGAGAATTTCTTGTACCTCTCTTTGTTCTTTTATCAAATTGGGATATGTCTTATGTAAGAACACATAAGGAGTGACTCTAAATGAGGAAACGGGTATCAAAACCTCACTAAGTTTGCCGATGAATAATCCTGTGTCCCTTGGAATGCCAATTTCTTCAAAACTTTCTCTTCTGGCGGTATATTCTAAATCTTTATCCTTTTGATCGAATTTACCTCCTGGAAAGGCAATTTGTTGACTGTGAGCTCCATTATATGCTGTTCGTTTAATTAAAATTAGGTGCAATTTTTTATGCTCAATCCTAAGGTGTAGTGCAACGGCGGCACTTTTAAATTCGGACGTATCCATTTTATAATTTCTCAACGGTGAAAAAGACTCGTGTGCGCGACTCCCAGGAAGCACATTTGTCATTTTTTCTTGAAGTTCTTCGGCTGTCAATGTTTAATTTTTAAGATTGATACGCTAGTTTATTGTCAAAACCCCCGTGAATGTGAAAAAGTAAGTACTTTTGTTGAAAAAAATGCGTTTTTTTTGAGGAATTGTGGTAAGTATAACTTTTATATTTGTATTTGCCTTTTACTAAAACCACCTCAAGTATTGTTTGAGTAAATAGTATAGGCACTATTAAGGTTAAATAAATTATAAATCGTTTCGAATATGAGTAAGAGTAAATTAGAGTATATCTGGCTTGATGGATATGTACCGACGCAAAATATGCGGAGTAAAACTAAAGTTGTAGAAAACTTTAGCGGAAAACTTGAGGATTGCCCAATGTGGTCATTTGATGGAAGTTCCACGAAGCAAGCAGTGGGTGGTTCTTCTGATTGTTTATTGAAGCCTGTTGCTATTTACCCAGATCCTGATCGTAAAAATGGTTTTCTTGTAATGACGGAGGTTTTAAACTCAGATGGTTCTTCCCATGAATCTAATGGTCGTGCAACTATTGATGATGATGATAATGATTTTTGGTTTGGTTTTGAACAAGAATATTTTATTATGGACCGTAATACGCAATTGCCTTTGGGTTTCCCTCTTGGAGGTTATCCAGGTCCTCAAGGTCTTTACTATTGTTCAGTAGGTGGTAGGAATACGCATGGAAGAGATTTTGTTGAGGAGCATGCAGATCTGTGTTTGGAGGCTGGATTGACTTTTGAAGGTATTAATCAAGAGGTAGCGAGTGGTCAGTGGGAATTTCAATTGTTCGCAAAAGGTGCAAAAAAAGCTGGTGATGAGATATGGATTGCGCGATACTTGCTCGATAGGTTAACAGAAAAATATGGATATTATATAGAATATCACCCAAAGCCCGTAAAGGGAGATTGGAATGGCTCAGGTATGCATGCGAATTTTTCAAATACAACTTTGAGAACATGCGGTTCTAAAGAGGTTTATGAACAAATATGTGAAGCATTTAGGCCAGTTACTAATGAGCACATAAAGGTTTACGGTGCTTATAATGACCAAAGACTTACTGGACTTCATGAAACGGCTTCAATCCATGACTTTAGCTACGGTGTTTCTGACCGTGGAGCTTCCATTCGAATTCCTATAATGGTTGTAGAAAATGGGTGGAAAGGTTGGTTAGAAGACAGAAGACCTGCCTCAAATGGAGATCCATATAAAATAGCTGCGCGAATTGTTCAAACCGTAAAGGGCGCTGAATAGTGTATTTAGTATATTTTTTAAAAGGCTGATTTATCAGCCTTTTTTTGTGCTTTTTGAATAAGAAAAACAACCTTTTTTATGCAGAGTTTAGTTAGATTCATTTTTAAATTGATAGGTTGGGAGATTGATAAAACCTCTCCCGAAGGTTTAGACAAATGTGTTATCGTAATGGGGCCACATACCTCTAATTGGGATTTTGTTTTAGGTAAAATGGCTTTTATATCCTACGGGGTTAAAGCTAAATATCTTATCAAAAAGGCGGCTTTTTTCTTTCCTTTTGGAGGGATACTGAAAAGAATGGGTGGAATCCCAGTAGATCGTTCGAAGAAGAATAATTTGACTGAATTGGCAGTCGAACTATTCAATGAATCTGATGAGCTATTTCTTGTATTTACTCCCGAAGGCACAAGGTCCTACAACCCAAATTGGAAGAAAGGATTCTATTACATTGCTCTGGCAGCAAATGTACCAATATGTATTGCCTATGTTGATTATAAAAACAAGAAAGGAGGATTTCACAGTACGATACAACCTTCTGGGAACGTTGAGGAAGATATTTTAAAAATCAAGAAAATATTAAGTCAGTTTTCTGGAAGATATCCCGAAAAAGGAATCGATGTTTAACCTTTTTTAGGAATTTTCTCGGCTTTTTTAAAGTCATATGGACAGTGTTTACACGAACTTTTACAACAATAACCTCTTTTGAGATGATAGGACTCAGTAAACACGATGTAACCATCATCACTCAGATAGTAATCCTTAGAGTCCATATCTTTACGTTTTGAGAACATGGAAAAATCTTCTTTCATAATTTGATTTAATGACTAATTACTCAAAATTTATTAAGCGCTCGCGCGTTGAGCAGTTTACCTTTCATAATCAAAACAATTCAAATGAAATGTTGTTCGTCAAAAGGGATGATTTAATTCATGATGAAATTTCGGGCAATAAATTTAGAAAACTCAGATACAATATAGAAAGCGCAAGAATGCACGGTTGTGACACTATTAAATCTTTTGGTGGAGCATTTTCAAATCATTTATTGGCTTTGGCTTCTTTAGGCAAAATTGAGGGTATAAATACTATTGGAGTAGTGAGAGGCGATGAATTAAATGAGCAATCAAATAAACTCCTTGAAAGATGTGCTGATTTAGGCATGAAACTTGAATTTGTTTCACGAAGTCAATTCAAAGTCGTTAAATCATTAAATGGTGTCGTCGATGACCCTAGTACTTTTTGTGTTCCAGAAGGAGGTGCAAATAGAGAAGGGGTACTTGGATGTGAAGATATCATTAATGAAACGACAAATGATTATGATTATATAGTTGTAGCACAAGGGACTTGTGCAACAAGTCTCGGTATTTACAGCGCGATGTCCTATAAGTCTAGGCTCGTTGTTGTTCCGGTTTTAAAAGGTTTTGATGCCATAGGGGAGATGCAAATTCTTGCTCGAAAAGCAGGGATTTCTTTTGATATAAATAGGGTAGATGTATTAGACCAATATCATTTTGGTGGTTACGCCAAAACTACAACCGAATTAGATTTATTCATAGCGTCTTTCAATAGTCAATCTCAGTTCATTGTTGAACCTACCTATACAGGA
>JAKMFD010000028.1 GCA_022425625.1 Crocinitomicaceae bacterium
CAACGATTCCAACATGATTCACGAATGAATTTGAATAAAATTGTTATTATTAATCCAAAGTCTGGAGCAGTTGAAGGTGTTTTGGATATCTCTGAATTAATCCGGAAGTCAGGGGCTAAAAATGTACCTAATGGGATTGCTTATAGAAAGAGCTCCAATTCATTTTGGTTAACAGGAAAGTATTGGGAACAATCTTTTGAGGTGCGGCTTTCACCTAAAAATACAGAGGCCGCGCGGTAAGCTTTCCGTTGCTGAAAAGGATACTTGGAAAGGGAAGCTTAAGTGTATTTAAAGCCTCGAGAAAGTTTTTCAACAATTTTGATTTAACAGATATTTGAGAAAGATCTATATCTAACGAGAATAGAAGCTCCCTATGACTTTTGGTCCCATCATATATTAGCGCATCTCCTTTGAGTCTTCCCCTTATACTGTGTCCAAAACTTAACATGAGCCAATTGGGCCATTGTTTTACACCAAGTTGAACAGGAGAAAAGCTTAACCAATAGGTTTGGCCGTTATAATCCTTAAGTAGAGATTCTAAAAAGTTATTACCTAAAACTTCTGGTCTTTGTATGGCAAAGCGCGTTTGATGAAATGAAAATTTTGGTTTGAATATTTGTCTGTGGAAATGCTGCTCTTGAAATAGGTATAAACCCATACCAAGAGAATTAAAGGCCATGTCGCTTAAAGAGAAGCCCCAACTTTCACTAAATCCATCTAAGATTTCAATAGCACTAAGGTATCCCATACTTATTCCTGCTGCAGTCCAAAGACTTTTCTTTTGACTCAAACCTGTCCAGGCATAAACCTCCTTTAAACCTCGGGTTAGATGGTACACAGTAAATGCGTGTCCCATCTTATCCATTTGCATCCAATTTTTGCTGTCATTAAACAGGTGAAATGAGGATTGATTTTCATTAGAATACCAAAGCTTATTTAAACCGTAGATGCTTCCGATGCTTGTAAGACCAATGCCTGTTGTCGCAAGCGTAAATCTTTGTGAGGAAAAGACACTTTCGATGGAGTCTTTGGCCGTTTGCGATCTGAGTGGTCCAAAAACATTCAGGGCTATAAAAATTAAAATAAACCTCACACCTCGAATTTAGAGAATATATCCTAGATTTTAGCGTTATGATATTTACATTACATTTAAAGTAAAATATTGACTTATGGTAAATAGTAGAAAAGATTGGAAAGACATAAAGAGCAACGATAGTTGGTCAATTTTTAAAATTATGTCCGAGTTTGTAGAAGGGTTTGACCGTATGTCAAAAATCGGTCCTTGCGTCTCTATTTTTGGTTCGGCACGTACTCCGGAAGAAAACCCTCATTATAAATTGGGTGTTGATTTGGCAGAGGAACTCTCTAAAAGAGGTTATGGGATTATATCTGGTGGTGGACCTGGAATAATGGAGGCTGCCAATCGCGGTGCTCAAAAGGGTGTTGGTCCATCCGTTGGATTAAATATCGATTTGCCTTTTGAACAAAATCATAACCCATATATAGATTCTGCGCACAATTTAGAATTTGATTATTTCTTCGTTCGTAAAGTGATTTTTGTAAAATATTCGCAAGCATTTGTTGCGTTGCCCGGTGGCTTTGGAACACTTGATGAGCTTTTTGAGGCCCTGACATTAATCCAAACGAATAAAATCGCTAAACGTCCGGTTGTTTTAGTTGGGAAAGAGTATTGGTCGGGTATGACAGATTGGATTAAAAAAACAATGCTTGATGCCGAACAGAATATATCTCCCGCCGATTTAGATTTATTTCGACTTGTGGATACACCGGAAGAGGCTGTTGAATATATTGAAGATTTCTTTACTACTCATTCTTTAACGCCTAACTTTTAATACTAGAAAAGACCTTATATTTACAGCGTGAAAGACAAAATAAAATCCATATTTCGCCAACGTATTTTTTTAGTAATTAAACAGTTTTTTTGGTCTAAAACATTTCTGTTTAGTTCCTTAGCAATTGTTGGTATGTATGCAGGAATTCTATTTGGCACCATGAAGTACCTTGACACCTATACCAATCACGGGGAAGAAGTTGCCGTTCCTAGTATAATTGGGTTATCCTCCGTTGAAGCAAAGCTGAAGCTAGAAAAGTTGGGACTAAGCTATGAAATTCTCGACAGCATCTATAAGCCTCAACAACCAAACGGAATAGTTATTGAACAAATGATTCCACCGACTTCAATTTCAAAAGTTCATGTTAAAACCAACAGAGTTATTGGTATGCGGCTTTCTAAAAACAAAGAACTGACAGAAATGCCTGATTTATTATTTGATCGGGTTAAAATTGCCGAAAGAAGATTATCGAGTCGAGGCTTTAAATTCACAATTGAATATGAACCAACAATTGAGGCTGCTGGTTCAGTATTAGCCCAAAAATTTGAGGGCGCTGACATTGATGCTGGCTCTAAAATACCAAAAGGTTCTGAGATCACTCTCGTGGTTGGTCGAAATGAAATAGGTGTGCTTTTAGAATTACCGAATTTAGTTGGTATGAATTATTCGGATGCGATAAATCTTTTGCAAACTACTGGTTTTCAGTCTTTCTCCACGATCTGTAATGATTGTGAAACAAAAAGTGATACTTTGAATGCAGTTGTTTTTGTGCAATCTCCAGAATACGTTGAAAACAAAACACTCGAACGCTCAAAACATATTACAATTCTCATCAACGCAGGAGCTGTTCCTTCAGAAAATCCATTTGAATGAAGTCACTAATACTTTTTATTTGTGTTTTGATGATAGCCATAAGCGCGTTAGGGCAAATTCAGCTTGCGCCTTTAACACAAAATTCATTTCTTCATTCATCATATTCAGAAAAAGAATTGAGTATCGATAGTACTTTTGTATATTCAACAGATACTATAGACCTTCCATTTTTCGATGATTTTACTACGAATAAAGTACAAGAATATTCCCCTGATTTTAACAATCCTCTTACCACAAGTGTTCTTTATTATTACTTGATCGATCAGGCAACTGCAATTCCTATTGAAAATAATGTTGGTTATACGAATCAGGTAACTTTTCGACGTTATTACGATCCAGTTGAAGGGGTCTTTTATGATACGGTTTTCAATGCGCAAACCGTCAATGTAGCTGACTTTTCATCCTATCCAGTGAATTACGAGCCAGTGGACTTGTACCCACCATATTACATCTATGATACCTTAAATCAAGGAGATCTTTCGGATACGGTTTGGATTGAGAACCCACCATATTTACAAGATTCGGCACGACAGTTTTTTCTCCCGGTTTCTAATCCAAACCAGCTTTGGATTGATGATTTCACATATCATAACTATAGGTTTGCTGACCATCCTCGAACACTCGGCGTTATGACCTTTGATGGTTTAGATGCGTCAGGATTTCCTTATGCAATTGGAACTACTTCTTCAGGGTATGCAGATGTTTTAACTTCCAAACCCATAGATATGTCTTCGTTGAGCGTTGCTGATTCTATTTATATTTCTTTTCTCTATCAACCACAAGGATTCGGTGATGAACCAGAATCAACGGATTCCTTAATACTTGAGTTTTATGATGCCGATGAAAATACTTGGAACCGAATTTGGGGCGATACAGGTAAAAGTGTCGTGCCGTTTCAAATTGTGCACTTGCCAATACTTGGAGAGAATTATTTTTATAATGGCTTTCAGTTTAGATTTAGAAATTATGGAGGTCTTTCAGGTGCATTAGACCAATTTCATTTAGATATGGTTCATGTGCGAGAAGCAATTCCTCCCGCTTTCGCTGACACTGTATTTAAAGACTTTTCTTTTGTTTATCCCTTGAATTCATTGATTTCGGAATACACCTCTGTTCCCTGGGACCATTACAAGGGTTCTACAGAAAATAAAATGACCGAAGCGCTAGAGGTTATAGTATTCAACGGTAGTATCGGCCCAGAGAATTATCAAGATGGTGCGGTAGAGGTGAGCTACGGTGGTATTACAGAAGGCAATTTTACATTACAAGGATTCACTTTAGCGGAACAACAAATTAATTATGCTGCCTTAGATTTTGCGACTTCTTTTCATGATTTAAAGTCAGGTTATGAGTTTCCAAGAAATTTGGCTGGTGCATATGAAGAATTTGATGTTACCGCCAATGCATCAGCACAATATCCAAATTATGAGCCCAATGATTCAACAGCTTTCAAACAAGGATTCTATAATTATTACAGTTATGACGATGGGTCTGCTGAAGCAGCTTTTGGACCTACAGGAACTCAAGCGCGTTTAGCCATTCATTTTGAATCCTACGAGCCAGATAGTATAATAGGATTGAATCTTTGCTTTGTCCCCTCAGTTAATGATGTATCAGACAAGCTTTTTCTTTTGACCGTATGGGATGATAACAATGGAGAGCCAGGGGAAGTTTTGTATGAGGATGATGTATTTAACCCGAGATCTCCCATTTATAGTGGATCAGAAAACGAGTATATAAGTTATTTTTTTATTGATACTGCGAAAATCTCAGTTGGAAGCTCTTTTTTCGTAGGCTGGCGTCAGCTTGATCCAGAACGCCTCAACCTCGGATTTGACAGAAACATTGATCATTCTGATGAGATTTTTTACAGTGTAGATGGAGGAGTAACTTGGTTGATCTCTCCTTTCTCAGGTAGTGCGATGTTGCGTCCAGTTTTTTCCACTCAAATGGATGAAACCTTGGGTATCTTTAATCCTAAGAATGAAAGAGTTGCGATACATGTTTATCCAAATCCAGCGATGAATGAAATTCAAATCACCAATTCATTAGGTATTTTGGGTTCGCAAAAATTACTACTCGATGCTACGGGTCGCATACTCATCGAAACAAAAGAAGAGAAAATCAATTTAGAATCCTTTTCATCGGGAGTTTATTTTGTTCGGCTCCCCGAGTTATCTAATTCATTAGTCAAAGTAATTAAGCCTTAATGGAAGAGGAGCCTATAGTATCGGATCAGGAAGATCTTTTTGAACATTACAAGTTTCAAGCAGATCCGAGACAAGAGCAGGTTCGAATCGATAAGTTTCTCGGTGAAAGACTTGCCAATACCTCTCGCAATAAGATTCAAACAGCTGCGAAAAATGGCAATATTTTGGTTAACGGAGAAAAAGTTAAGCAAAACTATCGCGTAAAACCTGGCGACATTGTTTCTATGGTGCTTCCATACCCTGTTCGAGAGTTTGAACTAAAAGCACAGGACATACCTATTCAAATTGTTTACGAAGATGACAGTCTCGTGCTGGTGAATAAAGAAGCAGGAATGGTGGTGCATCCAGGACATGGAAATTATGACGGAACACTTGTAAATGCTCTTGTATTTCACTTTGAACAACTCCCTGAACTTCCTTCTGATTATTCTGGTAGGCCAGGTCTTGTCCATCGAATTGACAAAAACACATCAGGTCTACTCGTCATTGCAAAAACGGAGAATGCATTAACAAAACTTGCCAAACAATTCTATGATAAAATCACTACGAGAAAGTACATTGCATTAGTGTGGGGAGATGTGGAAGATGAAGGGACGATTACGGGACATATCGCAAGATCTAAAAAGAATCGTAAAGTTATGGCAGTGTATCCAGATGGAGAAGAAGGGAAACATGCCGTGACTCATTTCAAAGTCTTGGAACGTTTTGGTTATGTAACACTTGTGGAATGTCGACTTGAAACCGGAAGAACACATCAAATAAGAGCCCATTTTAAGTGGATAGGACACCCGCTTTTCAATGATGTAGAATATGGAGGGAACCGAGTGCTCAAGGGATTGAAAACATCTAAATACCAAAAGTTTATAGAAAATAATTTCAGTTTATTTAAGGGGCAAGCGCTTCATGCAAAATCTTTAGGCTTTAAGCATCCAACAACGAGTGAGGGCATGCAATTTAACGCACCGCTACCAGATTATTTTGAAATGGCTCTCAAGCGTTTCCGTGATTATTGTAAATAATGATATTTTTTCTTTATTTTTGCTTTTCCGCAAATAGGAATAACGACTATTAACCTATGAACAAGAACTTTACAATACTCTTTTTTCTGCTAATCGGATACTCGGTCTCCGCACAATCGTCTGGACCTAAATATATTCGTGAGGCACATGCCTCATTTGAATCAGGCAAATATTTCGAAGCAATAGATAAGTGTCAAGCTGCCTTTACAAAACTAGGTTCGAAAGGTTCACTTAAACAAAAGGGAGATATGGCGTTCAGGATTGCTGAATCATATCGTCTTTTAGAGCGATATGAGAGTGCAAATGAATGGTTGGATGTGTGCGTTGAATTAAAATATTTTGACGTTAATCCTGATATCTATTTTTTTAAGGGCGAAGCATTGAGGAAAATGGGTGATTTTGGTAAAGCAGAAAAGAGTTATTCTGAATTCAAAAAAATCTCGGATGGTGCTAGAGCTGAAGAGGTAGATATTGCTTTAAAATCTTGCGAGGAATATAAGTTCTATGATATGATGGAACCTGAAATTAATTACGAGGTCAAATGCGAAACAAAGGTCAACAGAAAAGAGTTTGATATGTCTCCCACATTCTCAGATAAAAAAGGATTAAAGATTTATTTTTCTTCGAGTAGAGAAGAAAGTTACGGTTCTGGAAGAGATCCCATTACTGGTGAGAAATACATGGACATATATGTTGCGGAGTTTGATAAAAATGGAGACCCTACCAATGTGAAATCAATCGATGAGGATGGAATCGTAAATACCTCGGAAAGTGAAGGGACGCTTTGTTTTGATAAAAAATTCAAGAAAATGTATTTCACAAGATGTCCCAACAAAGAAAAAATGATGTTGGGTTGTGATATATGGACAGTTGACTTAGTGGATGGAGAATTTACAAACCCTGTAAAATTAAAATTGAAGAGTGATCCTACGATTTCTGTCGGGCATCCCTGTTTGACAACAGATGGAACCAAGTTGATTTTTGCTTCTGACATGCAATCTAGCGGTGCGGACGAATCCTTTGGAGGAAGAGACTTATGGTACATTTCGTATGATAAAAAATCGAAATCTTGGGATTCAATTCCTAAGAACATGGGTGCGCAATACAACACCAAGGGGAATGAGCTTTTTCCTTCGATTGGTAAAGGTGGAGAGTTCTTTTTCGCGAGTGACGGTCACAAAGGAATTGGAGGTTTAGACATTTTCATGTGTACACCTGGAGAAGACAATAATGTTTGGGGTGCACCTAAGAATATGGGTTATCCTATAAATTCACCAAGTAATGATTATGCAATTACGAGTAGAGGTAAGAAGGGATATTTTACTTCGGAACGAAGATTGAATAATGACCAGTATGCACCTGACGTTTGGAGTTATAGTGTACCTCCAAACCTTTATGACGTTAAAGTAATTGTTCACGAGTTTGGTAACAAGAACGAAAGAATCGCTGAAGCTAATGTTTCTTTTAATGGGGATGATGATTCAGATTGGAGTGGTGAAACGAATGAGTTAGGAACTACAATTAAGTATGATGTTAAAAATGGAAAGCAGCGTTATATCAATGAAGACGTAACTTATTCTATAAATGCCATGAAGGAAGGCTATCTTCAAAACCCCAATGCTACAAAAATTACGACAGTTGGTTTAAAAGAAAGCCAATCGTTTATTGTCGAAATAGAATTGGTGCCTATCGTTGAAGAAATTCGAACTCCTGAGGTAAGGTATCCATTGAACGAATGGTCTTTCATCAACGATGAGACTTGTATGTCGACAGACTCCCTGGACTTTTTGTACAATTTATTGAGTACACATCCATATATTACAATTGATTTATTTTCTCATACCGATTCACGTTCTTCTGCAAATTACAACCAAGTTCTTTCAGAAAACAGAGCGAAGGCGGTCTACAAATTTCTAGTTGAAGAAAAAGGTATTGATGCCAGAAGGATTCAACCAATCGGAAAAGGAGAATCTGAACCTGCCATGTGGACTGATGCAAATGGTCAATTAATTGAGCTTACTGAGAGATTCATTAATAAATTTAGATCGTCCGACAAGGCTAAATTTGAAAAACTACATCAAATTAATAGACGTACTACTGCAAGAATCACCAGTCAAGATTTTGATCCCAACACGGCTCCTCCCGCGAATCCAGAATGGATGGAGTTTAAACCGCTGAGATAGGTTTTTTCCCGACGAATGAAAAGATTACTTCAGAAAATCTTATTCTTTTTTGAAATGCAATCCTACGGCGTATGCGAATGGTGGGCGCGTAAACTGGGCATTCGTACCACGCAAGTAAGGCTTGGCTTCATATATTTTTCTTTCGTCACATTGGGTTCTCCCTTGCTTATTTATTTAATAATGGCTTGGTTACTTGAGCACAAGCACTATTTTACATTTTCTTCAAAGAGAAAAAAATCTGTTTGGGAACTCTAGCTTATGAAAATTCTAATTACCGGAAGTAATGGTTTGTTAGGTCAAAAATTAGTGGATCAGCTCTTAAAAAAACAAATCCCTTTTTTAGCGACCTCCAAAGGAGAGAATAGAAATCCGAATTGTCCAGAAACAGGTTATGCGCAAATGGACATTTCGAAAACAAGTCAAGTTTCAAGTGTTTTGACAGATTTTCAACCGACAGCTGTTATTCACACTGCAGCAATTACCAACGTTGATTATTGTGAATCAAATGTTAAAGAATGTCAGCTGATTAATGTTACCTCCACACAGATTTTATTCCAGGCTTCAAAACAGATAGGAGCTCAATTTATAGCATTATCTACAGACTTTGTTTTTGATGGATTGAAGGGGAATTATAAAGAGACAGATACTCCGAACCCTTTAAACGTTTATGCACAATCAAAGCTTGATGCCGAGAAACTTATTCAAAACGGAGCTACGGACGATTGGGCAATTGTTAGGACTATTATTGTTTTTGGTAGGGGGCAGAACTTATCACGATCAAATATCGTTTTATGGGCCAAGGAGGCTTTGGAATCAGGAAAAGAGTTGAATATTATTGACGACCAATTCCGCGCTCCGACATGGGCTGATGATTTGGCATGGGCTTGCATACAAATTGCACTGCTCAATAAAAAAGGTGTATATCATATTTCGGGTCCAGAAACATTTTCTATATATGAGCTTGTCCTGCGTATTGCAAACTTTTTGAATTTAGAGACTAAAAAGCTAAATAAAACAACGAGCGAATCCCTAAATCAAGCTGCAAAAAGACCGCCAAGAACTGGATTTAACCTGAGTAAAGCACATTCAGAAATAGGTTATAAACCAATGCTTTTTGAAGAGAGCTTAAAGCTTTTATTCTAATTTGAAAAACCTTACCTTCGGAACCGTAATCAAATATAACAACATGAAAAAAGGATTGTTTGCCCTTATTGCTTTATTAATGCCTGTAGTGACTTTTGCACAAGAAGAGATGGGTTTAGATCAAAAAATAGATCAAGCATTCAAACCTATTTCTGATTTTATTTCAGGGATCATCTTTTTTGAAGTTTTCGAGGGAGCGCCTTTCGTGATTATTCTTTTAGTATGTAGCGCATTGTTTTTCACACTTTATTTTGGCTTTCCAAATATTCGATTTTTCGGAA
The DNA here is from genome assembly GCA_022425625.1 of Crocinitomicaceae bacterium. Lineage (GTDB taxonomy): Bacteria > Bacteroidota > Bacteroidia > Flavobacteriales_D > Crocinitomicaceae > UBA952. The sequence continues at coordinate 9,563 of JAKMFD010000028.1, forward strand.
AAGCAATTAATGTTGTTAGAGGTAAATATGATCACGTAGACCATACATCGGCTGGTAATAATAATTTAGCCGTTGATGGTGACATAAAAGATACAATTGCTGATGAAAGTAAAGAGGGTGAGGTTACTCATTTTCAAGCTTTGGCTACCGCTGTTTCAGGTACGGTTGGTAATGGGAACATAGCGGGAGTTGCATTGGCCATTGCACTAGGAGGTCCTGGTGCTACTTTTTGGATGGTCGTTTGCGGATTGCTGGGCATGTCGTCAAAGTTCGTAGAATGTACTCTTGGAGTTCAGTATAGGGATATAGGTGAAGATGGTACAGTATATGGAGGTCCAATGTATTATTTGAGCAAAGGACTGAAGGAAAAAGGATTTGCAATGCTCGGTAAAATAACGGCCGTTTTATTTGCTGTATTTTGCATTGGAGGCTCTTTTGGGGGAGGAAATGCTGCACAAAGTAATCAAGCAACAATTGTTTTAAAAGAGCTTATGGGTTGGGAAAGTACCAGCGCAGGAGCTATCATTGGTGTTACTTTAGCTGTTCTTGTTGGTATTATAATCATTGGTGGTATTAAACGAATAGCATCTGTTACTGAAAAGATAGTGCCGTTTATGGCTGTTTTGTATTTGGCTGCTTGTTTGTACATCATCCTCAGTAATTTTAGTTTGGTTGACAATGCTTTTGCCTTAATATTTCAAGAGGCATTTGACCCACAAGCAATTGGTGTAGGTGGTGTAATCGGAGTTCTTTTAGTCGGATTTAAAAGGGCTGCGTTCTCGAATGAGGCCGGTGCAGGTTCCGCGTCTATTGCGCATTCTGCAGTCAAAACAAAATATTCAGCATCCGAAGGTCTAGTAGCTTTGTTAGAGCCGTTTATAGATACTGTCGTCATCTGCACAATGACAGCTTTAGTAATTATTATCTATAATTTTGGAGGTAATTTTGACTATGGTGGTGAAGGCTCGGTAATGATAGATGGTGTGGCATATGAGGGAGCGGGTATTACATCTAAAGCTTTTGGTCAATACATCCCTTACTCTAATGTGTTTTTAACGATTGCGGTAGTTTTATTTGCGGTTTCTACAATGATTTCTTGGTCCTATTATGGCCTACAGTCATGGAAATTCTTATTTGGTAGAGGCAAGACTGCAGATTTAACATATAAGCTTTTATTCTTAGGATTTGTAGTCATTGGTGCAGCAGCGAGTATGGATTCTATTTGGGGCTTTTCCGATGCCATGATTTTTGCAATGGTATTTCCAAATATGATTGGCCTATTCTTCTTATTTCCAATTGTGAAAAAAGAACTTGCACGATATTTAAGTGCAATTAAAGGAACAAAATCATAATTTAATCTAGTATTGTTTAGGCCGTGAAGTCGCCTTTCTATATTTCTAAAAAAAGTAGAAGAGGTTTAACAGTATTATTTTTCCTTGCCTTCTTTATTGTTTTGATACCAAGACTTTATGTTCATTTTCTGAAGGTAGATACGGTCCTCATAAAAAAGCCACTGATTAAGGTCGAGACAAAAACCAATAATTCAAAATCAAAAGAGAACAAGAAAAAATATTCCAAGAAAAAAAAGAAGCTTGTCTATAGATCGCCAAAAGGTAAATTCGACCCAAATGAATATACTCACGAGGATTGGATGTATTTGGGCTTGTCTGAAAAGCAAACTAATGTAATCATGAGGTTTTTAAACCATAAGATATATACTAATGAGGCATTAAAAAAGATTTATGTTTTACCCGATACTGTTTATCATTTAATAAAAGATTCAACCGTATACCCCGCGCAAATATTTGATGAAAAAGAGACTTTTGTAAACAAGAAGACACCATCTATCACCAAGTTTTTAGAACTGAATACTGTTGATTCTATTGAGCTCATTTCAATAAATGGCATAGGTCCATTTTATGCCTCACAAATTATAAATTACAGAAATAAACTCGGAGGTTTTTATAAAAGAGAACAGCTGATGGAGATATGGAAGATGAAAGAAGAAACCTATCAGATACTTATGGAAAGTCTAATTATTGACACCAGCACATTACAAAAAATACATTTAAATACCGTGAGCTTTGAGAAGCTTAAAAACCATCCATATTTGAGTTATTCTCAAGCGAATTCCATTGTTAAAATGCGAACACAACTTGGCAGGTTTGATTCAATTAGTTCCATTAAAAAATCTAAACTCATCAACGATGATACTTTTTTAAGGGTTCGTCCATATTTGAGCTTAGATTAACACTTCGAGATTTTGATTTTTTCATCAGTTATTAAAAAAAGGGGTTTAAAATTCTTAATCGGAGAAACCTTCATTAAATTTGCATATGCTATTAGAGGACAAGCTTAAAAATGTTATTCGTGATGTTCCGGATTTTCCAAAACCTGGAATTCTATTCAAGGATATTTCAACCATTATGTTGAACCCTGAATTATCTAAGGAGGTGGTTGCTCATTTAGCTTCAGTATATAGAGATCAAAAGATTGATGCCGTTGCTGGTATTGAGAGTAGGGGATTTCTTTTTGGGTATCCTTTGGCAATGGCTCTTGACATTCCATTTATTTTAATTCGAAAGAAAGGGAAACTACCCTATAAAAAAAAGAGCTTTGCTTATGAATTAGAATATGGCACAGCAGAAATTGAAATGCACGACGATGCAGTAACTGCAGGTCAAAATGTCTTAATTCATGATGACTTACTGGCAACGGGTGGTTCTGCAGCGGCAGCGGCAGAGCTCGTAAAACAATGTGGAGGTAAAATTGCAGGATTTAGTTTTTTAGTAAACCTTAGCTTTCTTAATGGAGACAAGAAGCTACAGAAATATTCTTCCAATAGTATGAATTTAGTCTCCTATTAATAGAATTTAATCATCAGATATATGAATTTTGAGCAAAACGAAAATCAAGGAATGATTGCGCAAATGGTGAAAGACTTTGCGGAAAAGGAAATCAAGCCAAATATGAAAAACTGGGATGATCATGAAATCTTTCCGGAAGAAACGATGAAAAAGCTTGGCGAGCTTGGTCTTTTAGGAATATTTATCCCTGAAGAATACGGTGGGTCGGGTTTTGGTTATGCTGAGTATGCTACAGCATTAATGGAGCTCGGAAAAGTATGTGGAGGAATTGGTTTGAGTGTTGCTGCTCATAATTCTCTTTGTACAGGGCATATATTCTATCACGGGAGTGAAGCACAAAAGAAAAAGTACCTCCCAAAATTAGCAAGTGGTGAATGGATAGGAGCATGGGGGCTTACTGAGGCGAATACAGGATCTGATGCCATGCGCATGAAAACCACAGCAGTCAAAGACGGTGATCATTGGGTATTAAATGGCACAAAGAATTGGATCACCCATGGTTTGTCGGGGGATGTTGCAGTCGTTCTGATTCGAACAGGTGAATTACTCGATAGTAAAGGAATTACCGCTTTTATTGTCGAAAAAGGCACCCCAGGGTTTTCTGCAGTTAAGATAAAGGAAAAGTTAGGTGTTCGAGCTAGCGAAACAGCAGAGTTAATTTTTGATAATGTTAGAATTCCAGAAGAAAATGTCATTGGTGAAGTTGGAGCTGGTTTTAAACAAGCAATGCAAATATTGGATGGTGGAAGGATTTCTATTGCCTCACTCAGTTGTGGTGTTGCAAGGGGTGCTTATGAAGCATCCGTGAAGTATGCCAAAGAAAGAGAACAATTTGGTAAGCCAATAGCACATTTTCAAGCGATAGCCTTCAAACTTGCGGACATGGCAACAGAGGTCGAGGCTGCGGAACTTTTAACCTTCCAGGCGGCTTATTTAAAGGACAATAAGCGTCCTGTAACTAAAGCAGGTGCTTATGCGAAGTATTATGCTTCTGAAGTTTCTGTAAAATGCGGAAACGAGGCAGTCCAGGTTATGGGTGGTTATGGATATACGAAAGAGTATCCTGCTGAGAAATTTTTGAGAGATGCCAAACTTATGACGATCGGTGAAGGGACCTCAGAAATACAAAAAATCGTAATTTCTAGAGAAATTTTAAAATAATTCCTTGTAGGATATAGAAAATACCGTATCTTTGCCCACCGATATCAATATAAATATCAAAAGAATATGTTAATTATACCGATTAAAGAAGGAGAGAACATCGAAAGAGCTCTCAAAAAGTACAAGAAGAAATTCGAAAAAACGAAAGTAATGCTTCAGCTTCGCGGCCGTAAGCAGTTTGAGAAGCCTTCTATCACAAAAAGACAGCAGATTATCAGAGCGTCTTATAAGCAGAGAATGCAATCAATGGAACAGTAACCTTATTTAAAAATATACGTTATTTAAAGGAGTCATTAGACTCCTTTTTTTATGTTCGATAAATTCCTTTCATACCTACAATTTGAAAAACGTTACTCAACGCATACCGTTAATGCATATCAACGTGATTTAAATGATTTTCTTCAGTATTCGGAAGTCAAAGATGTAACGGAGTTTGAAGACCTGAGTCCCGCTTACATAAGGTCATGGATTGTTCACCTGATTGAAAGCGGTCTTAAAAACCGATCTGTAAATAGAAAGCTTGCAACTTTGAGGAGTTTTTATAAGTGGTTGGTTAAAGAAACCATAGTTTCTTCCTCCCCAATGTCTAAGGTGAATGGGCCTAAAAGTGAAAAACATCTCCCGCAATTTGTTCAAGAATCAGAACTTGACCTTGACAAAATGAAAAATTTATTTTCAGAGGATTTTGATGGAAAACGAGATGAATTGATGTTTGAACTGTTTTATCAAACCGGAATACGATTAAGTGAATTAATAGCCTTAAAGCTTACCGATATTCAAACTGGCCAAATCAAGGTATTGGGAAAAAGGAATAAAGAAAGGATTATTCCGATTTCAAATAATCTTGATCATCAAATACAGCAATATCTAAGTTTACGAGAAAATCAATCCCCCCAATGTCTCAATATATTGATTTTAGCAAGCGGTAAGAAACTCTATCCTGCATTTGCTTATCGAAAAATTAATAGCTATCTTGGAAAGGTAACGACGTTGGATAAAAAGAGCCCACACGTGTTGCGGCACACTTTTGCAACACACATGTTGAACCGAGGCACGGGGCTCGAGACTTTGAAAGATCTATTGGGTCATGCCAATTTATCTGCTACTCAAATTTACACCCACAATTCGTTTGCAAAGTTAAATTCAATTTATTCACAAGCTCACCCACGTGGGCGTAAAACCAAATAACCTATGGATACTCAAATGCATTCAATACATTTCAAAGCAGACCAAAAATTATTGACATTTATACAAGAAAAACTCAATAAACTTGAACAGTTTAATGATAAGATTGTATCCGCTGAGGTTTTTTTGAGATTGGAGAACGATCGTGATAAAGCAAATAAGATAGCTGAAATAAAGCTTCATGTTCCAGGTAAAGACCTTTTTGCAAAAAAGCAATGTAAGAGCTTTGAAGAAGCTGCCGACGTTGCTGTAGAGGCATTGCGAAGACAAATAATTAAAGACAAATCAAAATAATTGTCTAAATATCTAATACTACTTTATTATCTATATTCTTCTTTGGCGGTTTTTTCGCAGGAGTTAACGCCTGAGGAGGGTAAGCTATATAGCATAATTATGGAATACCGCATTGAGCTCGGCCTTCCTGAAATCCCAATTTCAAATGCTTTAACAAAAGTAGCGCAATTACATTGTGAAGATTTAGCAAAAAATCATCCGGATACGGGCATTTGTAATCTACATAGCTGGTCCAATCAAGGAATTTGGAGTTCTTGTTGTTATACCGATGATCATGCGAAAGCTTCTTGTATGTGGGATAAGCCCAAAGAACTTACGAGCTATAATTTTCCTGCTTATGAAATAGCTAGCTCAAGTAGTGGCTTAATGACGTCAAAAATGGCTCTTGATATATGGAAAAAAAGTAAGCCTCATAACGATGTAATTACGAATAACGACATTTGGAAGGAACAATGGAAAGCCATAGGAATAGGTATTCAAGGATCATACGCTGTAGTTTGGTTCGGCAATTATTTAGAAGATTAATTCAATATTTCCTTATTCAGAAGCTCCAAGTATTCATAAGAATGTCTTGTTAGCTGGTATAAAAGATGCAATCTGTTCCGTTCGTTAAGAATCATCAAATCTTCAATTACACCATAAGATTCCATGTAATTGTGATAAAAAGATTGAACAGTTTGTCTCGGAAGTGATTCAATAAAGTTTACCACCTGAATTTGCTGTAATTCCTCGGGAGCTTCTATATCAACTGCATTTTCGTTGAGATTATCAACAATAAAATGACTTAAATATTCTGCGCACGAAATAAGTGATTGTCTTTTCACCTCTGTTGGGATGTATTCTTTTGCTTCTTCACAGAGTTTATATTCATCAAAACCCATTAAGTACTCTCTAAACCTTTCGTCTTCTGTTAATAACTTCATAAAATGATTTTATGGTTACAAAGAAAACACTATAGATCGTAATTTATTTATGACCTAATAGAAATCCTCATGTTGAATAAATCATGAAGATAGGCATCAAGCTATTTAATAGTGTAAGTGACGCCAAATACAACGCCTCCTGAAATTGCCTGTGTAGGCTCGTGTGTTGGATGCCAAAAACCAGGCTCTTCCGAGCTTCCAAGTGAATACCCTTCACCATCTACCCCCATTAGGTCACCAAAGCTATATTGTAATCTAATTCCGAAAAGTAAACCTATTGGTAAATCGGAAAGTGCAATTTTTGATCCGAATCCAAGTACACCAGAAATATAAGAAGACGCATATTCCTCTTTTACATCTTTTGATTCGTCAAAAGCAATGCCAATAATTTCTCCAGTTCGATTGAATTGAGCACTTGAAATATTTGTTAGCTGGGGCCCTAACTCAATATATGCTCCTTTTTCACTCTGAAACTTTAAGAGCAGTGGAATTTGAATGGTCTCAAGTTTGATATTAGAGGTATAATTTCCAGTTGACTCATCATTAATAGAGTACGCGCCCGTATATGCTGCATTGTGTGTGTTGTATAAAAACTCGATTCCAACACCAGTCATTCCGAAATATGCATTAGCTGCAACACCATAACTTGAACCCCAGGCCAGGTCATAATCTTGGGTAGCACCCATATCTGATATATTTTTATTTAATAGCCATGTTGAGTTAGCTGCACCTTTGGCATGCACGTCAATAGCAAATTGACCGAAAGCCGCACTAGAAAGTAGAATGATTGTAAATAAAGAAAGAATATTTTTCATGAGATTTTTTTGATTTATGTTGCGAAAATAGGGTAAATGTTTTTATTGCCGAATAATTTTTTGTGTAAATCTAGCTTGGTCATTTTCAACAGTCACAAAGTAAGCGCCAGAACTTAGTTTGTTTAAGCTTAGCATTGTATACCCATTAGTTGAAATAACCTCCACTTGTATTTTTCCATGTAGGTCAAGGATTTGAATACGGCTCTGTTTAGGACATTCTATATACAGTTTTTCTTTTGTGGGATTGGGATATATTTTCACCAAATCAGCCGGCCCAAGTGCAGGAGCAGAAAGGTTATCTTGTGAGCAATCACCAGGCATATGTACATCCATCCAGTTTAAACGAGCGCTAATCCAAGAAATCATTACGCTGATTTCTTCCTCATAGGATTGAGGGATTGGCTCGGGTTCAATCCAAATAGATTCTCCAATAAAGTAGTCCCATTTATCGAAATTTCTCTGAAGCGCATTGGATAAAAAAGTGGTATCCTGAATTATCCAATTAACAATACTATCTGTATGCATAAAGGATTGGCGAAATTCCGTCCAACGACATTTTAGGCGGTTCTGAAATACGGGGTCTTCCATCATATTCTGCCACCACATTGGCATAGATTCTAAATCCCAACAATCTTGATTTTGTAAATAAGTCCATCCGGTAGGGATGTTGTTTGAGCAGACCAAGGAAACACCATAGGTTTGGTCAAAATCCCAAATGGGACCGGCTACTAATTTCCCTCCTTTACTGTCTTTGTCCTTGTGTACATAGGAGCTAAGCTTGTAGCCATCAGAATTTTTGCTGAATTCATTGATCAATAAAAAATCTGTAAATGAATTCACATCAATATAGTCTGTATATCTTACACCTTGAGAGTTTGTGTAGTTATCGGCAAAAAGAGCCTCCTCAAAACTTTCCATCCAATTTTGAATGTATGTTGCTTGTTGTGGTTTTATTTCTTCTGCTTTTGGATAATACCATTGATAGAACATTGGAATCCCTCCTTGTGAATTATAATTGGATTCAAAACCTACCGGGTTATCCAGCCAGTCCATCCTTAAAATATATCCACCCGTTACGGAGTCTCCTGCTAAATCGTCACTATCTAGTTTAGCGATATCGACTCGGTCATCATCTCGTTTGATCTTTTCAACAAGGATATATGTTCCACGATAATCACCATTTAAAATCAATTCCACATATTTAAATTCTGAAGCATATTGACCCATTCTTTGTGCCAAATAAAAGCTCATTGGTATGCGCAATTGAGACTTATCAATAACCATGGCATGCAGTATCCAGTCCTCTTCACCGCCCATTCCAAATAAGTTTACACTTGTGTCTTCATTTGCGGCTGTTCGGAGCTCAATGGAATATGTTTTCTTATCAAATCCTTGGGTGGAATTACCTCTTGTTTCAATTCCTAATTTGCTGCTATAGTAATTTAGAGGATCATTAATGGAATTAACGCCTCCAGTTGTATCATAAATAATACCAATTGTACCAAAGATTTTCGGTTCATCCGGAATGTCATCTTCCGTGTATATCTTAACGATAGGAAGTTTTGTTGTTGAAAGTTGCGCGTTATAAAATGAAATAAAACCAATCCAACTCAAAAATAATAGTAGTGACTTTTTACCCATAAAGAATAAGTTTAGAGACTTGTATTTAGTTAACGAAGAATAAGAGAATAGATTGTAAAAACGATAATTAACGAATTAAATTCACATGTCCCGATAAGGTTTTTCGTTCATCCGTATCTGGCATTTTATACATAATCTTCCAAACATAAGTGCCTTCTTGAGCTTTCACTCCTCCAGTTCCATAGCTCCCATCCCATCCGTAATCTGGTTGATGTGATTCAAATATGATTTGGCCCCAGCGATTGTATATCCATAGGGTGTAATTATATGGGTCAATAGAGGGCGAAATAACGGGTGTAAAAACCTGGTTGTATTGGTCTTCATCGGGTGTAAAAGAATTTGGGATGAATATGATAGGTGCTTCTTTACATTCTATGAAAAGTGAAGCCGTATCTGAGCAACCCTGCACCGTACTGGCTACTAATGTCGCCAAATATCCGTAGGTATTGTTTTCATATTGATACTGCGGATTTTCTTCGTTAGAGTATGATTCGTTTCCAAAATCCCAAGCAAAGTTTACTGCTGATATTGACGATGCATTATAAAATTGAACCCATTGGTTACTTAATGTAATTACTGCCGGTGCTGCCGTGAAATTCGCAGAAGGTTGACTATCAAGACATATTAGATTTTCAATTGAAATAGAAGATGAACATCCTTGTTCTGTGCTCGTTAAACTCACATCATAACATCCTGCCGTTTCAAATGTCATCATTTGCCCACAGGTATTAAACATATTACCGTCGCTTAGAGCCCATGAACAGCTCGTGTTTTGATTTGCGAAAGGATTTGTAAAAGTAATATCAATTGGAACACAGCCTTCATTGGCGCTCACTTCAATATCAATTTGTGGATTCAAGATAACAATACAATTTAGTGTTGCTAGTGAGTCACATCCAGTAACCATACTTTGGAGACTAGCTGTTTGAAGCCCTGCTTCATCAATTGAAAGGCCATTCCAATTAAAAGGAAGTTCAGATGCGCAAACGGTTGTATCTGTCTCACTAGTCAAGGTTGGGTTGATAAATAGATTGAGGTTAACAATAGAGTCACAACCGGTAACGATACTTTCAATTGTAGTTGTGTAAGAATCAGAAAGCGTTAATTGGCTGCCATTCCATTCGAAAGGAAGCTCGCTGTCGCATATTGTAATGTTTGTGGTGCTTGATAAAGTTGGATTTACTGTTAAGTTTAAGCTTGTTATTGAATCACAACCAGTAATAATGCTAAAAAAGGTTGTCGTATGAGTACCTGCATTTGAAATTTCTAATCCATTCCAAAATAAGGGCAGTTCTGTTTCACAAACTGTAGAGTCAGTCGAACTAAAAAGAGTTGTATTAACGGTTAGGTTTAAGGTGACCGTGGAATCACAGCCCGAAACCACACTGTTAAGCATTGTACTTTGAGTATCTGTTCCGGTAAATATTAAGCCATTCCAATTTAGGGGAAGTTCAGATTCACAAATAACAGAATCTGTCGTGCTTTCGAGAGAAGGAAGGACGGTAACATTCAAATTTGCAGATGAATCACAGCCTACACTATTTGTTAGTGTGGCCATAACGTCGCCAGTTTCATTAATTGAAATCCCATTCCAGAGAAAAGGTAATTCCGTGTCACATACCACAGTATCATTAAAGCTCGTTGTAGCTGTATTCACAGTTAGGTTTAAGGTTGCTACGGAGTCGCAATTATTAACACTTAATAGGGATAGTGTTTCCGTTGTGGAGGTATTCAACACCAAACCATTCCAAAGGAATGGAAGTTCATTTTCACAGATCGTTATATTTTCTGTACTGCTTAAATCCGGAAGGATTGTTACATTAATCGTGTCATAATCCGGACAGGCACCAGAATTAGCCGTAATTAGTGTTTCAACAATAAATTGCTGAAAAATAGGTTGACTTGTATTGTTTTCGATGGTTGTCGTAGGATTAGAAATATTAGGATCATCGAGTAGTGTTGGATTGTCCCATGAATAGCTGTTGTTGGGATCATCTGCGGAGCCAATTTGTACAGGCTCACCACTGCAAACGGAAACATCAGCGCCTGCGTTTGCTGCTGGGAGGTCCGCAAAAATTTGAACATTTTTAATGGAATGTTTATCGTTTAAACCTCCAGTGCTAGCAGTGAAACCCATATATCCTGCAAAATTCACTGGAAAAAAGGCATTAATATAGAGCACTCCATTGACCGTTAAGGTAATATTTCCGTTGTTGTAGGTAATTGTTGCGGAATTGTAATTATTGGAACGGATAAAATTCAAGTTTCCGCCTACATTATTAATAAAGACTATACCAGGTGAAATAGCGGGGTTTTCATTGTAACCCACACCGCTGTAAATCTGTAAGCCAGGATTGGCAGCACCCCAATTGTTATAAGTATCAAAAATAACTTTAATACCATTTGCTGTAGAAGGTACACCCACACCACCGCCTGATACAAATCCTACAGGAGGAACATCAAGAAAACAAAAAGCGATCCCATCTGCACCGTTGCCTTCCCAAATTCGGAATTCAAAATCTACATGCCATTGATTACACGTGGATAAATCCAACGGCTCTTGAAAGAAAACGGCTCCGCTGCTCGTATTGGTTTGGTTGGTCAGAATGATTTCATCGTTGTCATTATTGGCATCCCCAACAGTATTTCCAACGTAAGCTGCTCCGGTCAAATTCCATCCTGAGGTATTAACTGGAGTTCCTTGTAATTCAGCAAAAACAAGTTGCCCTAACACATTCTGAATTAGAATGATAAACGACATCACAAGCAGTATTCTGGACATTTTAGTGGTTTAGCTCCTCAAATATACAGACAAAGTTTTTAGGAAATAGTTGCCTAAAGATTTTTTATGTCATAAAGACACTTAGTCATGATCAGAACTTTTTATTCGTTGGAAATTTAATGTTTTACGGAAAACTGATTTTTGTCATTTTTTTTAAAGATCAATCAAAATAAATTTGTCATTAAGAATGATGAATTACAATACTATAAAGGAGATTATTAAAATTATTGCGGAGCGCAACTGATCTTTGGATGGTATAAAAAATATTTTAAAGCTGTCCTATAGGATGGCTTTTTTAGTTTAAAATTTAAAAATAGAATTATGTATTATTCAGACGATACTATTATATATCTAGATGGCAAATGGACAAAAGCAAAAGATGCAAGCCTGACATTATACAACCAATCTTTACATTACGGAAACGCCGTATTTGAAGGTATTCGCTCCTATGAAACAGAGGATGGGGCTTTGATTTTTAAGGCAAAAGAGCATTTCGATAGGCTTCATTTTTCCGCAGAGAAGATGCAAATTCCACTTACTTTATCCAGTGAGACACTTACCAAATTATCCTATGAGCTACTTGAAAAAAACAATCTAACAAATGCATATATACGACCACTAATTTATCCAGGTGAAAACATGAGTCTTGTTTCAGGTAATGACTCGCACGTGTTATTGTGTGCATGGGAATGGGGAAGATATTTGGGAGATCATTTATTACGCTTAATGACTTCATCTTTTCAACGCCCAAATCCTAAGGCGTGTTTTGTTGAGGCAAAAGTTACGGGTCATTACACCAATTCAATTCTTGCGACAACCGAAGCAAAACAAAAGGGCTTTGATGAAGCTTTATTGTTGGATTCTAATGGTTATGTAGCTGAAGGACCTGGTGCAAATTTTTTCTTTGAAAAGAATGAGGTTTTATATACACCTAAGCTCGGAAATATTCTTCCTGGAATTACAAGGCAAACAATTTTTGAACTGGCTGATGAAATGGGAATAGAAGTTCGGGAAAGGCAATTTAAAGTAGAAGATGTTTATGCGGCTGATGGTGCCTTTTTTACGGGGACAGCTGCTGAGGTAGCAGGGATAGAAAGTCTTGATGGCAAGTATTTTAGCTTGCAATGGCCGGATACAATTGGCTATGAATTGTCAAGAGCATATAATAACCGGGTACAAAAAAAAGAGTATAAAAATTTTGAATTAGTTTAATATGAAACTCAATAAATACAGTCAGCGAGTAACTCAAGATGATTCCCAACCGGCAGCTCAGGCAATGCTTCATGCTATA